>DATIAB010000062.1:0-15534 GCA_035458265.1 Ornithinibacter sp.
ATCGTCGTCAGCACGCACCGGTCGACCTGCTTGACCACCCGGAACGACACCGCACCGACCTGCACCCGGCGCCAGTGGTCCTCCTCGAACGGCTCGAGGTCGCCGTCGACGACGAGGTTGGGTCGGAATCGCTCGACCGCCATCGGATGCCGTTGGTCCTCGCCGCGTTCGAGGGCACCCTGGGTGACCCAGTCGTCGAGACGGCGCAGGGATGCCGCGGACGCCAGGGTCACGGGGTAGGCGTCCGCGAAGGCCGTCGCCTCGCCGGGCAGCGAGTGCTCCGGGTTGAGCGGCCGGGGCCGGTGGAGGTGCACGAGCCGGGCGTCGTCGCGGCCGAGGGCGGCGGCGAGCCAGGCGGCTGAACCGGCCGGTGCGGCGACAGCATCCAGCGGTCGTCCGTGCACGGTCACGGGCAGCACGTCGCCCATCGGCTCGTCGACGTCGAGGGAAGGGTGGCCGGCCGCGAACAGCCGCAGGGGCACGGGGAGGCCCGGGTCCGTGGTGGGGGTCTCGGCGCGAATCGTGAGCAGCGGGGCGTGCTCCCTCGCGGTGAGGCACTCGCCCGAGGCGTCGACGACCATCCAGCGGCGGTCGTCGCGCAGCCCCCACGGCTCGACGTCGGCGTGCAGGACGTGCCGCACGGCGGTGCTCTTGACGGGGTGGACGGCCAGCGCGTCGAGCCGGATCACGACGTGGACCCCGTGGGCCCGCCCACGTCGACGCCGATCTCCCCGAGGACGGTGACGATCTCGACGGCCCCGCCGGCCAGCCCGTACTCGGCCCCGACGATTGCCAGGTCGCCGGCCTCGATGCGGTACCGGATCGTGCGCGACCGCTCGGCCAGGAGGCCGACGACGTGTCGAAGGTGCGCCCGGCCCACCTGGTCAGGGGTCTGGTCGGCCGCGCTGCCCGCGGTGAGGTAGCTCGGGGCGATGCGCTCGACGACGTCGCGCAGGAACCCGCCCGGCAGCCGGCGGCTGGCCACCGCCTCGAGGGTGGCGCGGATCGCCCCGCACGAGGTGTGCGACAGCACGACGATCAGGGGGGTGCCGAGCACCTCGACCCCGAACTCGAGCGAGCCCAGCACACCCGGGTCGATCACCGTGCCGGCCGTGCGCACCACGAAGATGTCACCGAGCCCCTGGTCGAAGATGATCTCGGCCGCGACGCGCGAGTCCGAGCACCCGAAGACGGTCGCGAACGGCGTCTGGCCGGCCGCGAGCTCCTCCCGCAGCTGCACGCTCTGGTGGGGGTGGTTGCTCGCGCCGTCGACGAAGCGGTGGTTGCCCTGGACGAGCTCGTGCCACGCGTCGCGCGGCGTCCGCGGCCGTGGGTTGCCCCGCGCGGTGGTCATCGTGGGTCGTCCGCTCAGTCGACCCGGGTGAGCAGGCCGGTGTCGACGTCGTAGATGAAGCCGCCGACGAGGACCTCGTCCGCCACCAGCGGGTGCGAGCGCACGCGCCCGACGTCCTTGAGCAGAGCGGCGTGCTGGTCACTGATGGTGTGGAAGCGGTGCCAGGTCGCGTCCTTGCCCGCCGAGGCTCCGACCCGCTCCTGCAGCTCGCGTTCGCTGGACGTCGCCATCGCGCAGCGGGTGTGGGGGATGACGAGCACCCGGTTCACGCCGAGGAGGTGGGTCGCGAGGACCAGTGCCTCGAGGGCCTGGTCGGTGACCCGGCCCCCCGGGTTGCGGAAGATCTTCGCGTCCCCGGGCTCGAGCCCGATCATCCGCAGGGGGTCGATACGACTGTCCATGCAGGTCACGACGGCCACGCCGGCATGCGCGACACCGTCGAAGCCGAGGATGGGGTTCGCCGCGGCGTAGGCGCGGTTGGCCTCGAGCAGGTCGTCGAAGGTCGACGGCATCAGAGCAGCCCTGCCCGCTTCTCGATCGAGAACGCCACCGGCTTGGTCACCGAGGCGAAGAAGTCGTTGCCCTTGTCGTCGACGACGATGAAGGCCGGGAAGTCCTCGACCTCGATCTTCCAGATGGCCTCCATCCCGAGCTCGGGGTACTCGAGCACCTCGACACTGCGGATGCAGTCCTGCGCGAGGCGCGCGGCCGGCCCGCCGATCGAGCCGAGGTAGAACCCACCGTGCGACTGGCACGCGTTCGTGACCTGCTGGCTGCGGTTGCCCTTGGCGAGCATGACCATCGAGCCACCGGCGGCCTGGAACTGGTCGACGTAGGAGTCCATGCGGCCGGCGGTGGTGGGGCCGAAGGAGCCGGACGGCATCCCCACGGGCGTCTTGGCCGGCCCCGCGTAGTAGACCGGGTGGTCTCGCAGGTAGTCGGGCATCGGCTCGCCCGCGTCGAGGCGTTCCTTGATCTTCGCGTGGGCGATGTCGCGGGCGACGACGAGCGGCCCGGTGAGGGACAGCCGCGTCTTCACGGGGTGCTTGGACAGCTCCGCGAGGATGTCGGCCATCGGTCGGTTGAGGTCGATCGCGACCACCGCGCCCTGACCCGTGGATGCCGCGCCCACGGCATCCGCGGTCGCCTCGCCGGTGAGCCCGGCGTGGGTCTGGTCGGGCAGGAAACGGGCCGGGTCGGTCTCGAGCTGTTCGATGAACACGCCCTCGGGCGTGATCTTCCCGAGCACCTGGCGGTCGGCCGAGCACGAGACGGCGATCGCGATGGGCAGCGAGGCCCCGTGCCGGGGGAGGCGCACGACCCGCACGTCGTGGCAGAAGTACTTGCCACCGAACTGGGCGCCGATGCCGAACGCCCGGGTGAGCTCGAGGACCTTCTCCTCGAGCTCGGTGTCGCGAAAGCCGTGTCCCGTGGCCGGGTCGCCGGCCTTGGGCAGCTGGTCGAGGTACTTGGCGCTCGCGTACTTCGCCGTCTTGAGGGCGAACTCGGCACTCGTTCCACCGATGACGATCGCCAGGTGGTACGGGGGGCACGCCGCGGTACCGAGGCCGCGCAGCTTCTCGTCGAGGAAGCGCATCATCGCGTCGGGGTTGAGGACGGCCTTGGTCTCCTGGAACAGGTAGGACTTGTTGGCGCTGCCCCCGCCCTTGGCCATGAACAGGAACTTGTACGTCGTCTCATGACCGGGGGTGGTGTCGGCGTAGAGCTCGATCTGGGCGGGCAGGTTGGAGCCGGTGTTGCGCTCGTCCCACGTCGTGACCGGGGCCATCTGCGAGTAGCGCAGGTTGAGCCGGGTGTAGGCGTCGTAGACCCCCCGGCTCACCGGCTCCTCGTCGCGCCCCGCCGTGAGCACGTGCTGCCCGCGCTTGCCCATGACGATCGCGGTGCCGGTGTCCTGGCACATCGGCAGGATGCCGCCGGCCGCGATGTTCGCGTTCTTCAGCAGGTCGAGCGCGACGAACTTGTCGTTGTTGCTCGCCTCCGGGTCGTCGAGGATGTTCGCGAGCTGCTGCAGGTGAGCGGGGCGAAGGTAGTGCGCGATGTCGTGCATGGCGGTGTCGGTGAGCAGGCGCAGCGCCTCGGGCTCGACCTGGAGGAAGGTCCGCCCGCCCGGGCCGTCGACCACCGACACCCCCTCGGTGGTGAGCAGCCGGTACGGGGTCTCGTCGGCCCCGATCGGCAACAGGTCCTCGTACGCGAAGTCGGTCACGTCAGCTCCTCTCGGGTCGGGGCGTAGGCCCCGGCGTGGGCCACGGTGATGCCGCTCGTCGCGAGGGCGCGGTCGATGGCGGACCGGACGTCGGCGAGCCCGGCGCCACGGAGCCGGTCGCGCGCCGTGACACTGCCCAGCAGCCCGTCGTCGAGCAGGCCCGAGACGAGCCCGGCCATGAACGAGTCGCCGGCGCCGACGGTGTCGACGACCTCTCCGGCAAGTGCGGGATGGGCGTCCTCCTCGCCGGAGCCGGCGCGCCAGACGACGCCGTGCGCGCCCAGGGTCACGAGCGTGAGGGAAGCCCCGAGCGCAGCCCACCGGGCCATCAGCTGCGACGGCGTCTCACCGGGATAGAGCCACTCGATGTCGTCCTCGGAACACTTGACGACGTCCGAGAGGGCGACGAGCTCCTCCACCCGAGGGCGCACCTCGTCGGCGCTGCCCATGATGGTCGGCCGCATGTTCGGGTCGTACGAGACCGTGCCGGCCGCCCGGGCGCGGTGGACGGCTGCCGTGACCTCCTCGTCGCCGGGGCGCAGGGTGGTGCCGATCGAGCCGATGTGGAGGTGGCCGGCATCCGCCGGCAGCTGGACGGGAGGCAGGTCCCAGTGGAGGTCGAAGAGGTAGCTCGCGGCGCCGGAGTCGTCGATGGTCGCTTCCGCGGTGGACGTCGGGTGGGTGTCACTGATGCTGCCGGGGAGCAGCCGGACCCCGCCGTCCTCCACGTGCTGGGCGCACCGGATGCCGTGGTCGTCGGTGCCGACGAGCGTCGCGAACCACGTGTCGTGGCCGAGCCGGGCCAGGCCGAGCGCGACGTTGGCGGGGGAACCGCCGACGTGTTCGGCGGTGCCGCCGTCGGGGGTGTTCACGATGTCGACGAGGAGCTCGCCGATCACGGCGACGGCGCGACCGGGCTCGCGGTCGGGTGGGCTCGGGGGCATCTCGTGCGTGGTGTCCATGACGTCCTGACGTGACGGAGTGGCGACAGTGCAACCCTAGCGTCGAGGGTGATTCGGCGTCCCGGCCACCCGTCGGCGACGATAGGGGGGTGACGACGCCCGCGCCCCCTCGCAGCCGGTACTCCATGGGGTCTGCCAAGAACCTCGTGTACTCGCTCGCCGCGGTGCTCGCGATGGTGGCCGTCCTCGTGCTCATCGTGCCGCGAGTGAGCTCGGTGAGCGGGCCACCGGTCGACGTCCACGCGACCGCTGTCGACGTGCAGCAGCGCACCGGCTGGCCCATCGTCGAGCCGGTCGGTCTTCCCGAGGGGTGGAACGCGACCTCGGCCCGCTACACGGTCACCACGGGTGGCTTCCCGACGTGGCACGCCGGGTACCAGACGCCGTCGGGCACCTATGTCGCGGTCGAGCAGACCATGGACCCGACCCGGGCGTGGATCGAGTCGCAGACCAACCGGGCACCCTCTGTCGGTACCCTCGAGGCCGGCGGCCGCACGTGGACGATGTACGAGCGCGACACCAAGGTGCAGAACAGCCTCGTCGACGCGCCGGAGGGTGAGGGCGTGCTCACCACACTCATCACGGGCACGGCCACCTTCGAGGAGATGGCGCAGTTCGTGGAGACGCTGGAGCCGGTCACGCCCTGACGGCGGGCGCCCCGGTTCACTCGCCGGCGTTGATGCGGGCCTCGGCCCGGTCCAGCCAGGTGGCGCAGTGCGCGGCCAGGACCTCGCCCCGCTGCCAGAGGTCCATGCTCTCCTCGAGGCCCGACTGGCCGTTCTCGAGCCGCGCCACGATGTCGACGAGCTCGTCGCGGGCCTGTTCGTAGGTCATCGCCGCCACGTCCGCGTGCTGGCCGACGTCACTCGCGGAGCCGCTCGCAGCGCTCGTGGAGCCCTCTGCACGGTTCGTCGAGTCTGCCGTCGTCGCCATGTCGGCAGCCTAGTCGGCGTGCCCGACAGGCTTCACGGCGAAGTCCCCGCGCGCCACGCGCACGCGCAGCAGCTCGCCGACGGCCACGGATGCCGGGTCGCTCACCACCGCGCCGTCGGCGTGCTGGACGATCGCGTAGCCGCGGTCGAGGGTCGACTGCGGCGAGAGCGTGCGCACCTGGGCGCGCAGGTGCGCCGTGTGGTCACGAGCCCGGTGCAGCTGGGCCTCGACCCGGCGGTGGCTGCGGTCGCGCAGCGCCTCGACGACGGCTCGCTGGCCGCGCACGAACGCGCCCTTGTCGGTGAGCACCGGGCGGCTGCGCAGCTCGACGAGGCGCCGACGCTCGTGGTGCAGCCGTGCGGTGAGCGCGCGGTGACCACGAGCGCGCGATGCGGCGACGGCGGACCGCTCGGCATCGGCATCCGGGACGATCGCCTTGGCCGCGTCGGTGGGGGTCGAGGCACGGTGGTCGGCGACGAGGTCGAGCAGGGGGGTGTCGACGTCGTGCCCGATGGCGCTGACGACGGGGGTGCGTGCTGCAGCCACCGCGCGCACGAGGGTCTCGTTGCTGAAGGGCAGCAGGTCCTCGACGCCGCCGCCTCCTCGCGCGATGACGATGACGTCGACCTCGGGGTGCGCGTCCAGCTCGGCGAGGGCGGCGCTCACCTGTGCCACGGCATCCGGCCCCTGCACGGCGACCTGACGGATCTCGAAGAGTGCGGACGGCCAGCGGCGGCGGGCGTTCTCGACGACGTCGCGCTCGGCTGCGCTCGCGCGACCGCAGACCAGTCCGATGCGCCGGGGGAGGAACGGCAGCGCCTTCTTGCGGCCTGCGTCGAACAGGCCCTCCTGGGCGAGGTGGCGCTTCAGGTACTCGAGGCGGGCCAGCAGCTCGCCGACGCCGACGGGCCGGATCTGGCGGGCGTCGAGCATGAGGGAGCCGCGCTGGGTCCAGAAGACCGGCTTGGCCTGGAGCACCACGCGGGCGCCCTCGCCGACCGGCGTCGGCATCGCGTCGAGGGCGTTGACGTGGATGGAGACGGACAGGCTCATGTCGACGTCGGCGTCGCGCAACGTCAGGTAGGCCGTGCGCGCCCCGGGTCGGCGGTTGAGCTGGACGACCTGGCCCTCGACCCACAGCGTCGACATCTTCTCGACGTACTCGCCGATCTTCAGCGAGAGCAGGCGGACGGGCCACGGCTGCTCGGCCGTGGTGTCGGCAGCTCGCTCCGGCAGGGTGCTCATGGCGTCACCATAGGGCTGGTCACCCACAGGCCCGCCCGGGTGACGTCAGCGGGACTGGCGGCGTCGGGTGGAACGGATCATCGCGCGCTGCAGGGCGCGGGGGTCCGGGGCGGGGGGGAGTGTCGTGCCTGCTCCGGCGCGGCAGCCGTCCAGGACGAGCGCGACGTGCCGACGCCAGGCGTCGGGGACGTCGTCGCGGGTGGTCTCGAGGATCCCGGCGACGGCGAAGGAGATGACCGGCAGGTCGTCCGCGGTGACCTCGGGGCGCAGGACACCGGCCTCGTGGGCACGTCGGACCACCTCCACGACCGCGAGGTAGCCCGGGTCGACCTCGGCCGCGCGACGGCGCACGGGCCGGGACTGCGACTGGATGATGTGGGTGAAGCCGCGGTTGCGTGCCTCGATCTCCCCCATGCGGGTGACGATCCCGGCGAACCCCTCCCACGGATCCGCAGCCTCCAAGCCTTCCAGCGCGCTCGCCTCGTACGCCCGCAGGGCATCGCCGAAGGCGGCGGACACCAGGTCGTCGCGCTCCGGGAAGCGGCGGTACAGCGTCGCGATGCCGACGCCGGCCTCCTGGGCGACGGCCGTGAGCGGTGCCGCGACGCCGTCCCGAGCGAAGACGGTGCGTGCCGCCGCGACGATCCTCTCGCGGTTCGACGCCGCGTCCGCGCGAAGGTGGCGCGGGCCGCTGTCTTGGGCGGACGGCATCCGCACAGCATAAGTGGAATAGACCCTCCGGATCCCGCGTTGGGGCCGGCAGGAAGTGGAGACAAGCCTCCGCTTGAGCGACGAAGGAACGCCATGAACAACGATGGAACGCCATGAACACCGCCCTGTGGGTCATCCAGATCGTGCTCGCCCTCATCTTCGGCATGGCCGGCGTCATGAAGCTCAGCCAGCCGCGAGCATCCCTGCAGGCCAGGCTGCCGTGGGTCGAGGACTTCTCCGACGGCACCGTCAAGCTGATCGGGGCGGTGGAGCTGCTTGCGGCCATCGGGCTCGTGCTTCCCGCCGCGACCGGCATCCTCCCGTGGCTGACGCCCCTCGCCGCTGCCGGGCTCGCCCTGGTCATGGTGCTCGCCGCCATCACCCACCTGCGCCGCAAGGAACCGCAGGCGGTCGTGGTCAACGCCGTGCTGTTCGCCCTCTCGGCCTTCGTCGCCTGGCAGCGGTTCGGCCCGCAGTCGTTCTGACCCTCGAGCCCGGCGATTCGGGGTCGTCGGACGAGCGACCTACCATGGTGGACATGGCTGACTCCAGCAAGCGCGTGCTCCTTGCCGCCCCCCGTGGCTACTGCGCGGGCGTCGACCGGGCCGTGGTGACGGTCGAGAAGGCCCTCGAGCTCTACGGCGCCCCGGTCTACGTGCGCAAGGAGATCGTCCACAACAAGCACGTGGTGACCACCCTGACCAAGCGCGGCGCGATCTTCGTCGAGGAGACCGACGAGGTGCCCGAGGGGGCGACCGTCGTGTTCTCCGCCCACGGCGTCGCGCCGGTGGTGCACGAGGAGGCGCGGGCCCTGTCGCTGCGCACGATCGACGCGACGTGCCCCCTCGTCACCAAGGTGCACCGCGAGGCCGTGCGCTTCGCCGACGACGACTACGACATCCTCCTCATCGGCCACGAGGGCCACGAGGAGGTCGTCGGCACCGCCGGTGAGGCCCCCGAGCACATCCAGCTCGTCGACGGCCCCGACGACGTCCACAACGTCACCGTGCGTGACCCTGCGAAGGTCGTGTGGCTCTCGCAGACCACGCTGTCCGTCGACGAGACGATGGAGACGGTGCGCCGGCTGCGCGAGCGCTTCCCCAGCCTGCAGGACCCGCCGAGCGACGACATCTGCTATGCCACGCAGAACCGCCAGCTCGCCGTGAAGCAGATGGCCGCCGACTGCGACCTGATGCTCGTCATCGGCTCGCGCAACTCGTCGAACTCGGTGCGGCTCGTCGAGGTGGCACTCGAGCACGGAACACCGGCGGGTCACCTCGTCGACTATGCCGACGAGATCGACGAGGCCTGGCTCGACGGGGTGTCGACGGTGGGTGTGACGTCGGGTGCCTCGGTGCCCGAGATCCTCGTGCGCGAGGTGCTGGAGTACCTCGAGGCGCGCGGCTACGGTGACGTGGCGCCGGTCGTCGCGGCGCAGGAGTCGATCATGTTCTCCCTGCCCGCCGAGATCCGCCGCGACCTCAAGGCCGCCGGCAAGGCCGACACGATGCGGCACGACGCGAGCTTCGCCGACACCGGTTCCGGGCTGCACTGAGGGGGTCGCGCGCCATGGACGAGTCGGATGCCGTGAGCGTGCCGGTCTCGCTCGCCGTCGCCCCGGAGGCGCTCGCCGTGGCCGGCCGGCTGCTGCACGACTTCAACACCGAGTACGACGACCCGACGCCGGGCCCCGATGCCGTCGCCGAACGGCTGGGCACCCTCGTCGCGGGTGGTGCCACCGACGTGCTGCTCGTCGGTGACGCGGAGGGGGTGGCCGTGCTCCGGTTCCGGCCCGCCCTGTGGACCTTGGCCGACGAGTGCTACCTGGCCGAGCTGTACGTGGCGCCCCCGCGCCGGGGAGGCGGGCTCGGTCGGGTGCTGCTGCGGGCGTGCGTGGAGCGGGCGGTCGAGCGCGGGTGCGACTTCGTCGAGCTGGCGACGACGGAGGACGACGTCGTGGCCCGCCACCTGTACGAGTCCGAGGGCTTCCGCCGCACGGAGGGAGAGGGCGGGCCGCTGGCCTTCCACTACGAGCGCGACCTCTGAGCGCGGTGTCGGTGGCCCGCGCTATCGTCGCCGAGACCCACCCGGAACCGCGAACGGAGCCCTCATGAGCGCGCCTGTACCGCCGAGCAACCAGGCGGCCACGATGACTGCCGACTCGCACGACCTGATCCGGGTGCAGGGCGCTCGGGAGAACAACCTCAAGAACGTCAGCGTGGAGCTGCCCAAGCGCCGCCTCACGGTGTTCACGGGCGTCTCCGGGTCGGGCAAGAGCTCGCTGGTCTTCGCGACGATCGCCGCGGAGTCCAAGCGGATGATCAACGAGACCTACAGCGCCTTCCTCCAGGGTTTCATGCCGAGCCTGGCGCGCCCGGAGGTCGACCACCTCGAGGGCCTCACGACGGCGATCATCGTCGACCAGGAGCGGATGGGCGCCAACCCCCGGTCCACGGTCGGCACGGCGACCGACGCCAACGCGATGCTGCGCATCCTGTTCAGCCGGCTCGCCGAGCCCCACCTCGGCCCGCCCACCGCGTACTCGTTCAACGTCCCGACCCGCAAGGCCAGCGGAGTCATGTCGACCGACAAGGGGGGCCGGGTCGAGAAGAACGTCGTGCGTGAGGCGGTCTACCTCGGCGGGATGTGCCCGCGGTGCGAGGGCATGGGGCACGTCAGCGACATCGACCGCACGGCGCTCTACGACGACTCCGCATCGCTGCGAGAGGGTGCCCTCACGGTGCCGGGCTACTCGATGGACGGGTGGTACGGCCGGCTCTTCGAGGGGATGGGCCTGCCGATGGACATCCCGATCTCGGCGTTCACCGGCAAGCAGCTCGACACGATGCTCTACGCGCCCCCCACGAAGATCAAGGTCGAGGGGGTGAACCTCACCTTCGAGGGGATCATCCCCAAGATCCAGAAGTCGATGCTGTCCAAGGACCCCGAGGCGATGCAGCCCCACGTGCGGCGTTTCGTCGAGCGGGCCGTGACCTTCCAGGCCTGCCCCGAGTGCGCCGGCACCCGGCTCACGGAGCAGGCCCGGTCGTCGACGATCAACGGCGTCAGCATCGCCGACCTGTGCTCGATGCAGATCAGCGACCTCGCGCAGTGGGTGCGCGAGCTCGACGAACCGTCGGTCGCGCCGCTGCTCAAGGGGCTGCAGCACCTGCTCGACTCGTTCGCCGACATCGGGCTGGGGTACCTCTCGCTCGACCGGCCGGCCGGCACCCTCTCGGGCGGCGAGGCCCAGCGCACGAAGATGATCCGGCACCTGGGCAGCTCGCTGACCGACGTCACCTATGTCTTCGACGAGCCGACGGTCGGGTTGCACCCGCACGACATCGAGCGGATGAACCACCTGTTGCTCAAGCTGCGCGACAAGGGGAACACCGTGCTCGTGGTGGAGCACAAGCCGGAGACCATCGCGATCGCCGACCATGTCGTCGACCTCGGCCCGGGAGCGGGCTCCGCCGGAGGGTCGATCTGCTTCGAGGGGTCCGTGGACGGGCTGCGGGCCAGCGACACGATCACCGGTCACCACCTCGACGACCGGGCGACCCTCAAGCAGAGCGTGCGCACGGCATCCGGCGCGGTGGAGGTCAGAGGGGCGTCGACCCACAACCTGCGCGACGTCGACGTCGACATCCCGCTGGCGGTGCTCTGCGTCGTCACCGGTGTGGCCGGCTCGGGCAAGAGCTCGCTGATCCACGGGTCGGTCGCCAAACGTGATGACGTCGTCGTCGTCGACCAGGGTGCGATCAAGGGTTCGCGGCGCAGCAACCCCGCGACGTACACCGGGCTGCTGGAGCCGATCCGCAAGGCGTTCGCCAAGGTGAACGGGGTCAAGCCGGCGCTCTTCAGCTCGAACTCCGAGGGCGCCTGCCCGACGTGCAACGGCGCGGGTGTCATCTTCACGGATCTCGGCATCATGGCGACGATGGAGTCGCCTTGCGAGGACTGCGAGGGCAAGCGGTTCCAGGCTGAGGTGCTCGAGTACACGCTCGGCGGCAAGAACATCGCCGAGGTGCTCGCGATGTCCGTGATCGAGGCCGAGCCGTTCTTCTCCGCCGGGGAGGCGAAGACTCCCGCGGCCCACGCGATCCTCCAGCGGCTCGCCGACGTGGGGTTGGGGTACATCAGCCTCGGCCAACCGCTCACGACCCTGTCCGGTGGTGAGCGCCAGCGCCTCAAGCTGGCCGTGCAGATGGCCGACAAGGGTGAGATCTACGTGCTCGACGAGCCGACCAGCGGGTTGCACCTGGCCGACGTGGACAACCTGCTCGGGCTGCTCGACCGCCTCGTGGACTCGGGCAAGTCGGTCATCGTCATCGAGCACCACCAGGCTGTGATGGCGCACGCCGACTGGATCATCGACCTCGGGCCGGGCGCCGGCCACGACGGTGGCACGGTCGTCTTCGAGGGCCCGCCCGCCGACCTCGTCGCCAAGCGCGCGACGCTGACCGGTCAGCACCTCGCGACCTACGTGGGCGCCTGACCCCGCCGAACCGACCGACACCCTCAGCCGGCGTCTCGGATGCCGTGCCCTCGCCGACGGCCCGACTCGCCCACCTCGAGGTCGAGCAGCAGCTCGGGGCGTGACTCCGCGGCCGTCACGTCGTCGATCAGCGCTTGCGCGGTGAGCGGTCGTGGTGCGGTCTCCACCGGTGTGAGCAGGGGCAGCTCGTCGCCCACGAGGTCGAGGTCGTGCATCCGCCGCGCAGTGACCATGACACGTGACTCCAGGGCTCCGACCATCGCGTTGTAGGCCTCGACGCTGGCCTGCAGGCTGCGCCCGACCTTGGCGGTATGGGTTCCGAGGGTGCCGAGTCGCCGGTGCAGGTCGCGTCCGAGGTCGAGCAGCTCGCGGGCGCTGGCCGACAGCGCGTCCTGCTGCCAGGTGAAGGCGACCGTGCGCAGCAGCGCCATGAGCGACCCGGGCCCGACGAGCACGACCCGCTGCGACAGGGCCTTCTCGTGCAGCGAGGGCTGGGCCGCCAGTGCCGTGCCGAGCATCGCGTCGCTCGGCACGAAGCACACCACCATCTCGGGCCCCTCACGAAACGCCGACCAGTACTCCTTGGCCGCCAGGGCCGACACGTGCCGCCCCAGACCGACCGCGTGCTCGCGCAGCAGTGCGGCCCGCTCGTCGTCCGTGAGGTCCTCGCCCTGCGCGTCGAGGAAGGCGGCCATCGGTGCCTTGGCGTCGACGACGAGCACCTTGTCGCCGGGCAGCCGGACGACGACGTCCGGCCGCACACCCCGCTCGTGCGCGCTGACCGAGGTGACCTGCTCGTCGAAGTCGCAGCGCGACAGCATCCCCGAGGCCTCGAGGACCCGACGCAGCTGCACCTCACCCCAGGCGCCCCGCACGGTCGACGACCGCAGCGAACCCGCCAGCGAGGCGGTCTGGCGCCCGAGGTGCTGGGTCTCGCCCTCCACCCTGGCGAGCAGGCCCCGCAGGGCCCCGAACTGCTGCATGCGGTCGCGTTCGAGGGTTCCGACCTGGCGCTCGACCCGCACGAGGGCGTCCTTGAGCGGAGCCAGCAGGGCAGCCGTCTCGAGGTCTTCGGCGAGCGAGGTCTCGAGGTCGACCACCCGCTCGCGCAGGAGGTCGCGTTCGGCGACGACGGCGGCCGAGCGCGCGGCATCCACGAGACGGCCGACGACGACCGTGGCGGCGACCCCGACGGCGAGCCCCAGCAGGCCCCACACCCATGCGTTCATGAGAGCGACTCTCGCACGGGGCACCGACAGGGCCTGCGATCCGTTGGCCCGGCATGTCCGACCTCGTGACCCCGGATGATGCCCACCTCGCGGCCCGGGCCGCCCACCACCTCGGCGGTCGGCACGACCGGTTCCTCGCGGTGGCCGTCAGTGGCGGACACGGACGCACTGCCCACGTCGGGCTCGAGGCGGGCGCCGACGTCGAGATCGGCTCGGTGTCCAAGGGCGTGACGGGGATGGCCTTCGCCGACTCGCGCAGCCGTGGTGAGACCACCGACTCGACCTGCCTGGGCGACCTCCTCCCGCTGGGCGGCTCGCCCGCCGCCCGGGTGACCCTGGGCGAGCTCGCCACCCACCGCTCCGGCCTGCCGCGCCTGGCGAGGGGCACGGCATCCGTGCGGTCCACCGTGGACCTCTGGCGCCACGGCACGAACCCGTACGGCGAGTCCCTCGACGAGCTCCTCGTCGCGACGCGGGCCACGCGCGTGGGCCGGAAGCGCGCGCGCTACTCCAACCTCGGGTTCATGCTGCTCGGCCACGCGGTCGCCGCAGCTGCCGGCACGACGTACGCCGGGCTCCTGCGCGAGCGCCTCGCCGACCCGCTACAGCTGGTTTCGACGACCGCGCCGGCGGGCCCTGCCGACCTGGGACCGGGCGCGGTCATCGGTCGGTCGCGAGGCGGTCGGGCGATGGCGCCGTGGACGGGCGAGGCGCTCGGCCCCGCCGGCGGCATCCGGTCCACCGCTGACGACCTCGCGCGCCTCGTCGCGGGCCTGCTCGACGGCAGCGCCCCCGGGACGGCTGCGCTCGACCCGGTGGCCCGGCTCTCAGGTGGGGTGCGAATCGGCGCGGCCTGGCTCGTGCTGGAGCGCCGAGGTGCCGTGGTCACCTGGCACAACGGCGGCACGGGCGGGTTCCGCAGCATCGTCGCGCTCGACCGGGCCGCCGGGGTCGGGGTCGCGCTCGTCAGCGCCACTGCCCGCTCGGTGGATCGGGCGGGCTTCGACCTGCTCGAGGAGTACGTGGCGGCAGGCCCCGGTCCCGGTGTCGTGGCCGACGGTTAGGGTCGGGTGATGGCACGCAGTGAGACCGAGGCGGAGCGACTGAAGCGCATCGCGATCCTCAACGCCCGGCTCCCGCGCAAACGCGCCATCGCGCAGGGGGTGTTGCGCGACGCGCAGGGGCGGGTGCTGCTGTGCGAGCTCAGCTACAAGCGCGAGTGGGACCTGCCCGGCGGAGTCGTCGACCCGGGGGAGTCGCCGGCGACCTGCGTCGAGCGGGAGATCTTCGAGGAGCTGGGGTTGCAGGTGACGGCGGGGCGCCTGCTCGCGGTCAACTGGCTCCCGCCGTGGCGCGGCTGGGACGACGCCCTGTTGTACCTGTTCGACCTCGGGGTGCACGGGGGCGGTGAGCTCGACCCGGCACTGTTCCTGCGCCGTGAGATCGCCGGGGCGCACTGGCGCGCCGTCACGGATGCCGGGGCGCACGTCGCGCCGTACACCGCACGCATGCTCGAGGTCGCCGCCGATGCCGAGCACACCCAGTACCTCGAGAACAGCGAACCGGTGAGAGTGCGATGAAGGTGCCGGACGGAGAGAACCGACTGGCCCTGGCGTTCCTCGGAGCCGTCGTCCTCGTGAGCCTGGGCATCCTCGGGTGGATCGTGGGCACCGCCTTCGCGGGGTGAGTCCCACGCTGAACGGCGGACCTGCCGTGCGCGGGTAGACTCTCGGCCTCGTGGCACTCACCATCGGAATCGTCGGTCTCCCCAACGTCGGCAAGTCGACGATGTTCAACGCTCTGACCAAGAACAACGTCCTGGCCGCGAACTACCCGTTCGCGACGATCGACCCCAACATCGGGGTCGTTCCCCTGCCCAACGAGCGGCTCGCCCGGCTGGCCGAGATCTTCGGCTCGGAGAAGATCCTGCCCGCGACGGTGTCGTTCGTCGACATCGCCGGCATCGTGCGCGGCGCGTCCGAGGGGGAGGGGCTGGGTAACAAGTTCCTCGCGAACATCCGTGAGGCGGACGCGATCTGCCAGGTTGTGCGTGCCTTCGAGGACGGCGACGTCGTGCACGTCGACGGCAAGGTCTCGCCGTCCTCGGACATCGAGACCATCCACACCGAGCTGATCCTCGCCGACCTCCAGACCCTGGAGAAGGCGGTGGCCCGCCTCGAGAAGGAGAGCCGGATCAAGAAGGAGTCGAAGCCGGCGTTCGAGAACGCCGTCGCGGCCCAGAAGGTGCTCGAGGAGGGAGACACCCTGTACGCCGCGGGTGAGGCCGCCGGCGTCGACCTCGAGCTGGCCGCGGGCCTGGGGCTGCTGACGACCAAGCCGTTCATCTACGTGTTCAACCTCGACGAGGACCA
>DATIAB010000063.1:0-9983 GCA_035458265.1 Ornithinibacter sp.
CGCCTTCTCCACCGGGATGGCACCCGTCCTGCGTCTCACTCTCGCGTCGGGCAAGACCGTGCGCGCCACCGAGAACCACCCCTTCCTCACGTATGCCGGGTGGGAGCCGCTCGCCGCGCTGCGCACCGGCGATCGGGTCGCGGTGCCGCGGCACGTTCCCTCGCCGCTGGAGGTGACGGACTGGGATGACAGCCGAGTCATCCTGCTGGCGCACCTCATTGGCGACGGTTCATTCGTGCGGCGCCAGCCGATCCGCTACGCGAGTGTCGATGAGCACAATCTCGAGGCCGTGACAAAAGCTGCGCTCGTCTTCGGCGTCGCTGCCGTTCGCGACGACTATCCCGAAGCTCGGTGCACGACCCTTCGACTTCGTGCACCGTTCAGGCTCACCCACGGCGTGCGGAACCCCATCGCCGAGTGGCTCGACGAGCTCGGGCTCTTCGGCGCGCGCTCGCACGAGAAGTTCGTGCCTTCCCAGATCTTCGGCGTTCCGAAGGATCAGATCGCACTGTTCCTCCGTCACCTGTGGGCCACTGACGGTTCGGTGACTGTCCGCAAGGACGGCCGGGGTGGGCGGCTCTACTACGCCTCGACCTCTCGCCGCCTGGTCGACGATGTCTCTCGGCTGCTCCTGCGATTCGGCATCCAGACGCGGCTCCGAACGACCCGCAAGGCCGGCTATCGCCCGGGGTACACGCTCGATATCTCCGGTGTTGACAGCCAGCGACGGTTTCTTCAGGAGGTCGGGGTCCATGGCGACAGAGGCGTCGCCGCCGCTCGTTTGTTGGAGATCGTTCGTGGCAAGACAGCGAACACCAACGTCGACACCGTGCCCAAGCAGGTCTGGGAGGACGTTCGGGAGTCGATGGCAGCCAAGGGCATGACGACCCGTGAGTTCCAGTCCGGGCTCGGGATGCAGTTCTGTGGTTCGGCGCTCTACGCGTCAGCTCCCTCGCGCACCCGGTTGTCCAGGGTGGCCGAGGTCTTGGGTGACGCGAATCTGGAGATGATGGCCGTCAACGATGTCTTTTGGGATGAGGTGGTCTCCGTCGAGGTCGACGGCATCGAGGAGGTGTTTGACGCCACCGTGCTCGACTGCCACAACTTCATTGCCGACGGCATCGCCGTGCACAACTCGATCGAGCAAGATGCGGACATGGTGATCCTGCTGCACCGGGACCGCTCCGATCCGGAGCGCGACGGGGAGGCCGACGTCATCGTGGCCAAGCACCGAAACGGGCCCACCAAGGACATCGTCCTCGCGTTCCAGGGTCACTACAGCCGGTTCAACAACATGGCCCGCGACAGCGGTTTCTAGCGGCCGGCGCCGCAGGTCGGCGAGCCGACCGGGGAGGCGCGCCACGGCATCCCGTCGGGCTCGATGGCCTCCGGGTCGAAATATGTCAGCCCCTTCCCAGCGCCAAGATGGTCATCGCCCCCAGAGGACTTCACAACCCCGGAGTCCTGACCCTTGGTTGGCCTCGTCGCTAAACTCCGGTCATGTCGGCAACCACTCCAGAAGAGCGCCTTCGTATCGCGCTTGACCTCGCTGACGTCGCTGAGCAGATGATGCGCACAAAGCTGCGCCGCGAGCACCCCGAGTACGACGAGGCGCAACGGGAGGCAGCGATGGAGCGGTGGATCCAGGAGCGCCCGGGAGCCCCGTTCGGCGACTACCCCGGCCCGCCATCCAGCCGCGTCCTTGGTCAACCCGCTCGATGACCGGTGCTGTCGAGGCGTCGCTGCGCCAGTTGGCAGCGGACCTGGTCGGGGTCGGATTGCGGTGGACGCTGATCGGTGGGTTCGCGGTGTCGGCCAGGGCCGAACCGCGCTTCACGCGCGACGTCGACGTCTGCGTCCTCGTGGACGACGACGAAGAGGCCGAGGGCACTGGCGACCGTCTCGTGCACCGCGGGTACACGGTCGACTCGGTCGTCGAGCACGAGAAGCGCCAGCGGTTGGCGACGATTCGGCTCATCTCACCCGTGTCGGGCGGGGTCCTCGTCGACCTCCTGTTCGCATCGTCCGGGATCGAGGCCGAGATCGTCGAGGCATCCGAGCCCTTGGAGATCCTGCCCGGACTGGTGGTTCCCGTTGCCCGTGCCGCCCACCTGGTGGTGCTGAAGCTGCTGGCTCGCGATGACGACACCCGCCCCCAGGACGCCATCGACCTGCGGGCGCTCCGGCCCACCCTCACCCCCGCAGATGACGCGGAGGTACGGCGGCTGGCGGCCCTGGTGAGGGCTCGGGGCTTCCACCGCGATCGAGATCTGATGGCCCTGGCCGAGGAGTACCTCGCCAGGCGTTGAGGCGAACGCGGGCGGTCGCGCCAAGGATTTGGACGCACGTCAAGGATGATCTACTCTCCTCCAGAGAACGAAACGGTTTCGTTTCGTCCGCGCCGCGACATGGCGCGGGTCGCCGGCGCCGGAGGAGGAGGACACGACATGACACCCGAAGAGGTGGCTGCCCACCAGGCTCGTCCCCGGGTCGACGGGGAGCGCGAGCAGGAGATCTTCCACGCGACGCTCACCGTCCTGGCCGAGATGGGCTACGACAACATGACCCTCGACGCGGTCGCCACGGCGGCCCACGCGTCGAAGGCCACGCTGTACCGCCGCTGGAACGGAAAGCTCGCCCTCGTCATCGACGCCCTGAAGTCGATGAAGGCGACGTCGACAGTCCCGGACACGGGCAGCCTGCGTGAGGACCTGCTCGCCACGTACTGCTCGGCCGGGGGTGTGACCGACCGGGCGTCGGTCGACACCTTCGCCAGCGTCCTCACCGCAGTCACCCGCGACCCCGAGTTCGCCGAGGTCTTCCGGGCCGAGATCGTCGAACCCAAGCTCCTGGCATCACGCGCGATCTACGAACGAGCCCAGGAGCGTGGCGAGATCCCCGCCGACGCCGACATCGACCTCTTCGCCCACTCGCTGGCGGGCATCGTCCTGCACCGCCACTACGTGCTCGGCGCCTTCCCCGACGACGACCTCGTCGCCAGGGTCCTCGACCAGATCATCCTGCCGGCGCTGCACCACGCGCCCGGCACCACCACCCCCCGCATCCACGAAGCCCCTCGGGAGAGCACCTCATGAGCACCGTCGTCACCGATCCGACCGAGAAGGCGCCCAACCCGGCGGCCGTGAAGGCGCCGAAGGAGCTGCACCTGGGCTGGGCCCTCGTGCTCATCTCGGTGGCCCAGCTGATGATCGTGCTGGACGGCACGATCAGCAACATCGCCCTTCCCTACATCCAGGCCGACCTCGGCTTCTCCGATGCGGCCCTGACCTGGGTGGTGACGATCTACGCCCTCGCCTTCGGAGGGCTGCTCCTGCTGGGCGGCCGCCTCGGCGACCTCTACGGCCGGCGCCGCATGTTCGCGATCGGGTTGACGATCTTCGCCATCGCGTCGCTGCTGGGTGGCCTCGCCGACAGCCAGTTCGCCATCCTGGCAGGGCGTGCCCTCCAGGGTGTGGGCGGGGCTCTGGCCTCGCCGGCTGCCCTGGCCCTCATCACGACGACGTTCCCGGCGGGTCGCGAGCGCAACCGCGCCATGGCCGTCTATGCCGCGATGTCCGGCGCGGGCGCGGCGGTCGGCCTGATCCTCGGCGGCTGGCTGACGGGGCTGACCCCCGAGATCCTCGGCTACGACGTGGCCGGCTGGCGCCTCACCTTCCTCATCAACGTGCCCATCGGCATCGTTGCCGCACTTCTCGCGACCCGCCTGCTCAGGGAGTCGACCGGCACCGCGGGCGGTCTCGACGTGCCCGGCGCAGTGACCGGCACCACCGGCCTCCTCGCCCTCGTGTACGGCCTCTCGCTGGCCGGTGACGTCACCCACGGCTGGAGCTCCCCGCGCACCATCATGTTCCTCATCGCCGGCGCAGCCTTCCTCATCGCCTTCGGCGTCATCGAGAGCCGCACGAAGAACCCGCTCCTGCCGTTCCGCATCTTCATGAACCGGTCGCGCGCTGCCAGCTTCGCGGCGATGTTCCTCCTGCCTGCGGCGATGTTCGCGATGTTCTTCTACCTCAGCCTCTACATCCAGCAGGTCATGGACTACACCCCGCTGCGCGCGGGCTTCGCGTTCCTGCCCTTCTCCGCCGGAATCGTCGTGGCGGCGGGCCTCTCGTCGAACCTCATCAACCGGGTCAACCCGCGCTACCTGGCCGGGTTCGGAACGCTGATGGCCGCGGCCGCCCTCTTTGGGTTCTCGCGTCTGCCCTACGACACCGAGTTCCCGGTCGAGGCAGTCACGGCCACGTACGTCACCGACATCCTGCCGTTCATCCTCATGATGTCCTTCGGCATGGGCTTCGTGTTCGTGCCGCTGACGCTCACCGCGGTCCACGGCGTCGCTACCGAAGACTCGGGTGTCGGCTCGGGCGTGCTCAACACCATGCAGCAGGTCGGTGGTGCCCTCGGGTTGGCCACGCTGTCCACGGTCTTCGCCCGGGTGGCGACCTCCACCGGCAACGACCTCGCCGCCGCCGGCGAGGAGGCCGCGGCGGCCGCCGCCGCGGCTGGCGCGCCCATGCCCACCGAGACGCATCTGGCAGCCCTTCAGGAGATCGCCCGCTGGCAGGTGTTCACCGACGCTGCCACATCGTCGTTCCTCGTCGGCGCCTGCCTGATGCTGCTCGGCTCCCTCATCGTCTGGGTCTTCCTCGACGTCAAGCACGAGGAGCTGGCCACCGACGGCGCTGACGCGCCCGTCCACCTGGGCTGACGCCGAAAATCGGAAATCGAGTGAGCGCAACACCCCCTGAGAACCCCCCCATCGAACCCGGCATGTTGCGCTCACTCGTCGGGCGTCCCGGCCGTGCCCGCCGCTGCCAGCGACCTGTCGGTGGGACCACGTAGCCTCCCTGCCGTGACCACCACGCCATCCCCGCCCGAGCGGTTCTCGCTCAAGGACCACCTGTTCAACCGGGACACGGTGGCCACGCTCGCG
Source organism: Ornithinibacter sp. (assembly GCA_035458265.1). Lineage (GTDB taxonomy): Bacteria > Actinomycetota > Actinomycetes > Actinomycetales > Dermatophilaceae > Fodinibacter. Next base: position 4,955 of record DATIAB010000063.1, read on the forward strand.
GACCAGGTGCGCACGGCATCCGAGAGCTTTGATGCCGACGCGTTCGTCGCGCAGGTGATGGCGGGGCTGCCCGAGCGCGAGCTCAAGCAGCGGATCGACTGGATCTCGCAGTGCCTGCGCCAACACCTCCCGAGCAGCTACCGGGATGCCGTGCACGTCATCCTCGCGGCCCTCCCGCCGTGCCTCGACGAGAACCGCACCGACAACGACTTCGGCGACTTCATCCACGCCCCGTACGCCCACTTCGTCGCCGAGTACGGCTGCACCCCGGACGATCTCGAGTTCTCGCTCGAAGCCCTGCGCGAGATCACGATGCGCTTCTCCGCCGAGTTCGCGATCCGGGAGTTCATCAACGCCTTCCCCGAGGCCACCCTGGCGACGATCGCGAGCTGGGCCGGCGACCCCAACTACCACGTGCGCCGCCTGTGCAGCGAGGGCACCCGCCCGAGCCTGCCGTGGGCACGCAGACTGACCACCCCGGTGGCGGCGACGATCCCCATCCTCGACCAGCTCCACGCCGACCCGACCCGCTACGTCACGAGGTCGGTGGCCAACCACCTCAACGACATCTCCAAGGTCGACCCCGACCTCACCCTCGCCACCCTCGACCGCTGGCGTGCCGCCGGCGAGCAGGACCCGGCCGAGATGACGTTCATCGTCCGCCACGCGACGCGCACCCTCATCAAGAAGGGCCACCCCGGCGCCATGGCCCTGTGGGGCATGAGTCCGGACCCGAAGGTGTCGGTGGTCGACCTCCGGTGGACTCCCGTCGTCGCGATGGGTGAGGCCCTCGAGTTCTCGTTCGACCTCGTCGCAGCAGAGTCCGCAGAGGTGATCGTCGACTACGTCGTGGCGTTCCAGGGCAGGGCCGGAGGCATGACCGGCAGGAAGGTGTTCAAGCTCAAGAGCCTCTCGCTGTGCACCGGCGAGCGGGCAAGGGTAACCAAACGGCATCCGATGCGAGGAGGGATGACGACACGCCAGCTCTACCCGGGCGCCCACGAGGTGCAGCTGCAGATCAACGGTGCCGACCACGGCACGTGGCCCTTCACCCTCGTCTGAGGGCTCGACCGGGCGGTCGCGGGCGCATCGTGTGCGACGAGTGCGGGCAGCCCACCCGCTCGGACACGCGCCCCGACCGATGTCGGCGTCATCCCGTAGGGTGCCCCCGTTGCCGGCGAGAGGAGCGCGCGGATGGACTTCGAGACCGTCGCCTACCTGCGCGCCAACTCCCGTGCCTGGCGCCTCCTGCGCGCTGACACGGCACCCCTGGCGATCCATGTCCTCGGCACGATCTTCATCGTCGACAACGTGCGCACCATCGGTGAGGCCGACCTGATCGCGCGCGTCGACGACCTCCTCTACGCCGTCAACGCCAGCACCGCCCAACCAGCCGCGGATGCCGTCGCGCCGGTCGAGCCCGACACCGCGGCGCCCGCACGGCTCACCTACCCGCGCTCGGCCCGCGACTACGTCGACACCTGGGCGTCCCCTGAGCAGGGCTGGTTGCGCAAGTTCTACCCCGACGGGCACGACGAGGCCCACTACGACGCGACCGCCGACGTCGAGCGCGCCTATGGGTTCGTCGCGGGCCTGCGCGCCCGCTCGTTCGTCGGCACCGAGTCACGCCTCAGCACGATCATCGAGCTGCTGCGCGAGATGGTGGCCGGCGCCGACCCCGACCCGAGCGCCCGCTTGGCCGAGCTGCGCCGGCGGCGTGACGCCATCGACGTCGAGATCGCCAAGGTTGCGGGCGGCGACTCCCCGCCCCTGGACGCCGTCGCCCTCCTCGACCGCTACCAGCACTTCAGCAGCACCGCCCGCGAGCTGCTCGCCGACTTCCGGTCGGTGGAGGACAACTTCCGCACCCTCGACCGCGACATCCGCGCCGACATCGCGGCCTGGGAGGGTGGCAAGGGAGAGCTGCTCGACCAGATCGTCGGGGAGCGCCACGCCATCGCCGACTCGGACCAGGGTCGCAGCTTCCAGGCCTTCCACGACTTCCTGCTCTCCCGGGGCCGCCGGGACGAGCTGACCGAGCTCCTCCACCAGCTCGTCGACCTCGACGCCATCGAGGTCGACCGCAGCCTGGGGCGCATCCACTTCGACTGGCTCGACGCCGCCGAGCGCACCCAGCAGACGATCCGCCTGCTCTCCGAGCAGCTGCGCCGCTTCCTCGACGACAAGGTCTGGCTCGAGAACCGCCGCGTCGTCGAGCTGTTGCGATCCATCGAGCGGTCCGCCCTCGCACTACGCGACAGCGCCATGACCGATCTCGTGCGCGAGCTCGACGGCGCGGCTGCGCGCCTCGCGCTGCCGATGGAGCGTCCCCTGTACTCCCCGCCCCTGTTCAGCGGCGTGGAATCCCAGCTGGCCCCATCGGACCTCGATGACGAGGTCGACCTGCGCTCCCTCTTCGACCAGGTGCACGTCGACACCGCGCGTCTCGCGTCCACGGTGCGCGGCATCCTGCGTGCGCAGGACCAGACCTCCCTGCACGCGGTCCTGCGTGAGCACCCGCCGACCCACGGGGTCGCCGAGCTGGTGGCCTACCTCGGCCTCGCCGAGGACGACTTCGAGCTCGTCATCGACGACACCATCGAGGATGCCGTGCTCGTCACCGACACGCCCGACGAGCCGTCGGGGGTGGGCGCTCAGAGGCTGGTTCGGATGCCGCGCGTCCTGTTCGTGCGCCGCGACTCCACTCGTGGTGGGATCGTGGCGTGAGTACGGCATCCCCCGAGCCGCGCAGCAGCGGACCACCACCCCTCACCGTGGCAGCGGTGGCCCTCATGCGCGGAGTCGTCGACCGTGACCAGGCGGAGCGCGTCTGGCTCGACGTCGTGCGTCTGCAGAACCCGCTGCGCGACCACGTCGCAGTGCTCGGGCTCGACCTCGTCATCGACGAGGCGGAGGGGTACGCCTACCTGCGTTCCAAGCCCGATGACCCCGACAACCCGCTGCCGCGGCTCGTGCCCCGCCACCGGCTCTCCTTCCCCGTGAGCCTGCTGCTCGCGGTGCTGCGCAAGGCCCTGGCCGAGTTCGATGCCGGTGCCGGTGCCGGCGAAGGTCGGCTCGTCGTCTCCCGCGACCGGCTCGTCGACGAGCTGCGCACCTTCCGCCCGACGACGACGAACGACGCCAAGCTCGTCGACGAGGTCGACCGGTCCATCCGCAAGGTCGTCGAGCTCGGGTTCCTGCGCCCGGTGCCCGGGGGTGCCGCCGATTTCGAGGTACGCCGCATCCTCAAGGCGTTCGTCGACGCGCAGTGGCTCGGTGAGCTCGACGTCCGCTTGGCCGAGTACGCCGACCTCGCCGCGGGCCCCGCACGGGGCGACGAGTCATGACCGACGCCCTGTTCTCCACCCTTGAGGTCGACCTGGCCGCTGGGGTGCGCCCCGGCTATCGCCTGCACCGCCTCGAGCTCTACAACTGGGGCACCTTCGACGGCACCTGCGAGGTGCTGCGACTGGCCGGGGACAACACCCTCGTCACCGGGGACATCGGCTCGGGCAAGTCCACCATCGTCGATGCCGTGACGACGCTCCTGCTCCCCGCCAACCGGATCAGCTACAACAAGGCTGCCGGTGCCGAGACCCGTGAACGCTCGCTGCGCACCTACGTCCTGGGCCACTACAAGTCGGAGCGGGTCGAGTCCACCGGCGCCTCACGGGCCGTCGGCCTGCGTGACCAGAGCAGCTACTCCGTCATCCTCGGGGTGTTTCGCAACGAGGGGTTCGGCCTCGACGTCACCCTGGCCCAGGTCTTCTGGATGCCGGGCACGAGCGAGAGCCAGCCTCGCCGGTTCTTCGTCACCGCTGAGGCCGACCTGTCGATCGCGGCGGACTTCACCGAGTTCGGCACCGACCCGGCTGACCTGAAGCGACGGCTGCGCAGCCGGGGCGCGTCGGTGCACGACCACTACCCCGACTACGGCACGCGGCTTCGGCGCTTGCTCGGCATCCGGTCGGAGCAGGCGCTCGAGCTCTTCCACCAGACCATCTCGATGAAGTCGGTGGGCAACCTCACCGACTTCGTCCGTCACCACATGCTCGAGCCGGCTGCCAGCAGCGCTCGCATCGGTGCCCTCGTCCAGCACTTCGAGGACCTCACGCGTGCCCACGACGCCGTACGCAAGGCGCGCGACCAGCTGACCCAGCTCGAGCCGGTCATCGCCGCCTGCGACGACTTCGACGCCCGCGGGGCTGCCATCGCGCAGGGCCTGATCGCTCGCGAGGCGATCACCGCCTGGGTTGCCGAGCACCGGTTGCGCCTCCTCGCCGAGGAGCATGACCGCCTCACCTCGACCCGACACGACCTCGACGAGTCGCTCGCGCGGGCAACCTCCCGCGCCCTTGAGCTCGACGCCGAACATGCCGGGTTGGTTCGCGCTCGTGACGGCGTCGCCGGTGGACGGCTCGGCGCGATCGAGATCGAGCTGGCCAACGTGGCCGAGCGTCGCGACGACCGCCGAGCCCGGGCCGACCAGCTCGCCGCGTACCTGAGCACCCTCGACCTGCCCCCCGTGGGGGACGAGCCGTCGTTCGACCACGCCCTGCGCGCCGCCCGCACCCGCCGCGACTCCCTCACCGCGGCGCGTGACGACGACCACCAGCGTCGCACCGAGGCGAGCATCTCCCTGCGCGACGCCGAGCGGGAGAGCGCCGAGCTGCAGGCCGAGATCGCGTCACTGCGAGGGCGGGCCAGCAACATCGACTCCCGCAGCATCCAGGTGCGCGACCGCTTGGCGAGTGCTCTCGGCGTCGACGCCGCCCGCCTGCCCTTCGTCGGTGAGCTCGTCCAGGTGCGCGCCGACCAGAGTGAGTGGCGGGGTGCCGCAGAGCGGGTGCTGCGCGGGTTCGCCCTGTCCGTTCTCGTCCCCGGTGACCTGTATGCCGCCGCGGCGCGCTGGGTCGACGAGCACCACCTCGGTGCCCGGTTCGTCTACTACCGCGTGGGCGACGTCGTGAACCGCCGGCCGACTCCGGACCTGGACGACCGCACCCTGGCGCACGTGCTCGACGTCAAG
>DATIAB010000064.1:0-3693 GCA_035458265.1 Ornithinibacter sp.
TGCGGAGTCACCGCGAGGCACCACGGTCGGCGTCGACCAGCGGTGTCCAGATGACTCTGGGATGTTCTGCCGGGCGGGGCTCTGGGCCGCGGCGCCGTGTCAGGGACGAAGGTCCTGACGCGAAGGCATCGACATCAAAGAAATGCGGCCCGAGGCAGAAGGCGGGCCAGCGCTCACCATCCTAACGGGTGCGGTGTCGAACCTCCGAATCGGCCGCCGCACCACCGACTTCTTGCGACCCACCCACCGATCCGGGTCGCTCCCGGAGGGGCAACGGTGGGTGGGTCGCAAGAAGTCGGGGTCTGTGCCGGGGTGGCGCGGGTGCCTACAGTGAGGCATGGCGACCTTGCCGCTGTTCCCGCTCGGCACCGTCCTGCTTCCCGGCGCCCGCATCCCGCTGCAGCTGTTCGAGCCGCGCTATCTCGAGCTCGCCCGGGACCTCGCCGGGCGCGACGAGGACGACCGGCGCTTCGGCGTCACCCTCATCCGGGCGGGGCGAGAGGTCGGGGCGGATGCCGTGGCCGACCTCTACGAGATCGGCTGCGAGGCGAGGGTGGACGCCATGGCGCTCGCCGACAGCTCGATCGGCACCGTGGTCCACCTCGTCGCGACGGGGGCGCGGCGATACCGCCTCGACGCCCTCGAGACCGGTGCCGGCACCCCGTGGACGACCGGGCGGGTCACCTGGCTCGACGAGCCGGCTGCCGGTGACCCCGGCCACCCCGGTGACCCCACGGTCCGGGACCTCGAGGAGCGTGCCCTGCGCGAGCACACGGCATACCTGCTCGACCTCGGTGCCAAGGCGGACCCGGTGGAGGCCGCCCCGAGCCAGCTCGCCTACCGCATCGCCGAGGCCATGGTGCTCGACGCGAGTGATCGCCAGCGGGTGCTCGAGGGAGCCGACCCGGCGACCCGGCTGCGCACCGTCATCGCGCTGCTGCGGCGCGAGCGGGCCATCGTGGGGCGTTTCGGCGCCGTGCCCACCCCACCGATGCCGTTCGGCCCGTCCCTGAACTGAGCGGGACGAGGCGGGTAGGTTGCCGCGCATGGACCTCGCCAGCCTTCAGGACGTCATCGAACGCACCTACGGCGAGCGCGACCGGGCGCGGGGCGTGCCCAGCACCGTGGCCTGGCTCGCCGAGGAGGTCGGCGAGCTGGCGCAGGCGGTGCGCAAGGGCACCGCGGCCCAGCGCGAGCACGAGTTCGCCGACGTCCTGGCGTGGGTGGCCTCCCTGGCCAACCAGGTGGACGTCGACCTCGACGCCGCCGTGCAACGGTACGCCGCCGGGTGTCCGAGGTGCTCGGCGATACCCTGTGCCTGCCCCTGACGGGTCATCGAGAGGCGGAGCAGTGGACGACGTCGAGGCCTGGTTCGACCGGGTGCCGCTGGACCAGCGCAGCGCGCTCCTCGCCCTGCGCGACCGCATCCGCGAGCTCGTGCCCGACGCGACCGAGAAGATCTCCTACGGGGTCCCGACCTTCGTGCTGAACGGGTCGCTGGTCGCCCTCAACGCCTCGAAGTCCGGCCTGAGCCTGATCACCATGCGCCCCGACCTGCTGTCCGACCTGACGGAGCAGCAGCTCGAGGGCGTCAGGTGGTCGGGCTCGACCCTGCGGTTCACCCCGGCGAAACCGTTGCCCGACGCTCTGGTGCGCACCGTCATCGAGGCCCGCGTCGAGCAGAACCGCAGCCCTGCATGAGCGCGTCGGAGGTCGACGTCGTCTCGCCCCGCCTGCGCCGGTGGGGCACCCGCTCGTGGCTGGTGCTCGGGGTGCTCGGCCTGCTCGCCGCCGGGATCTGGGTGCTCACCCAGGTGTCCGGCTTCGTCGTTCCCCTCATCATCGCCGGCGTGCTCGGCGCCCTCTTCGTGCCGGTGGTCGAGTGGTTGGACGCCCGGGGGGTGCCCCGCTGGGCCGGAGCGCTCGCGGTGCTGCTCTTCCTGGCCGTCGTCGTGCTGGGCTCGATGTGGCTGGTGCTGGCCGGCATCGTCGCCCAGTACCCGACGATCTCCGACCAGGTGAGTGCCGGGTTGGCCGCCCTCGACGAGTACCTGGAGGCGCGGGGGGTCGACATCGGCTCGGGCGGGTCGCTGGCCGACTCGCTCGGCGCGGGTGCGACCGACGCCATCGGCGGGCTGACCGCCGTGCTGCCGGGCGTCTTCTCGAGCACCGTCTCGATCGCGATCGGCGTCGCGATGGCCGCCTTCCTCGTCTACTACGTGCTCGTGGACTGGCACTCCCTGTCGAGCTGGGTCGGCCGCCACATGGGCCTGGACCCCGACACGGGCTCGGCCATCGTCGGGGATGCCGTGATGTCGGTTCGCCGCTACTTCGGCAGCCTCACCCTCTCGGCACTCGTCACCGCCGTGCTCATCGGCGGGACGGCGCTCCTGCTCGACGTACCGCTCGCGTTCACCATCGCGGTCATCACCCTCGTGACGTCCTACATCCCCTACCTCGGGGCCATCGTGTCCGGGGCGTTCGCGACGATCGTCGCCCTGGGGTCCAACGGGCTGACCACCGCACTCATCCTGCTCGCGGTCATCCTCGTCGTGCAGAACGTCGTGCAGACCATCGTCCTGGCCCGCCTCGCGAGCGCCTCCCTGAGCCTGCACCCGATCGTCGTGCTCGGGTCGACGATCATCGGCGCGGCCCTCGCCGGCATGCTCGGGGCAGCGCTGTCCTCACCGGCGTTCGCGGTGGGGGTGATGGTCCACCGCCGACTCAACGCGGCAACGGCCGAGGCGGCGCATGCCGTGGCGGCGGATGCCGTGGCGCCGGCCACCGCGAACGGCGCGCCGGATGCCGTGGGGTCGCCACCGGCATCCGCGCCGTGGACGCCGGGCGAGCCCCCGCCAGTCGGGCCCGTCCTCTAGTCTGCTGGTCATGCCGCGACCGCATGCCGCAGCACTGCTCGAGGACGCCTACAACGGGCGCAAGTCCAGCGTGCTCCGCTCGCGGGGGTGGGTGACCCGGGTCGTGCCGCTCACCGGGTACGGCAGCGTGTCGCAGCTGCGGGTGTTCGCCAGGGTGATCCTGACGCGGGGTCGTGAGGACGACCCGGAGGAGAACACCCACCTGGCGCGGCTGAGGGCCGTCGAGCTCGAGACCCGGGGGTGGCGGGCCTTCTTCACCACGCCGGCCGTCGACGAGAAGGTGACGGTCCGGGTCAACGAGCGGATCATCACGGCTCGTACCGACCGCGGCGGCTTCATCGACCTCACGGTGCGCGGGCACGGGCTCGGGCCGGGGTGGCACCGCATCTTCATCGGGTCGCCGAACGCCGAGACCATCGACGTGCCGGTGCTCGTCGTCGGCACGACCGTGACCCACGGGATCGTCTCCGACATCGACGACACGGTGCTCTCGACGTCGCTGCCGCGCCCGATGATCGCCGCCTGGAACACCTTCCTGCGCTCCGAGGGCGCGCGCAAGGCGGTGCCGGGGATGGCGACGATGTACCGCGAGCTGCTCGCCGCGCACCCGGATGCGCCCGTCATCTACCTGTCGACGGGGGCATGGAACACCTCGCCGTGGCTGACCCGGTTCCTACGCCGCAACGGCTACCCCGACGGGCCGATGCTCCTGACCGACTGGGGGCCGACGAACACCGGCTGGTTCCGCTCGGGGCAGGAGCACAAACACGCGCAGCTGCACCGGCTGGCCCGCGAGCTGCCGCACGTGAAGTGGCTG
>DATIAB010000065.1:0-10335 GCA_035458265.1 Ornithinibacter sp.
CGCGATCGTCTTCTTCGGGATCTTCCCCGACCTGCGCCCCTCCTTCGAGGTGGACGGCGAGTCCGTGTCCGTCGACATGACCACCACCATCGTGCTGCTCATGTTCGTCGTCGGCGTCCTCATCCTGTACATCGGCAAGCCCAAGGTCGCGACGGTCCCCGACCAGTCGGTCTTCAAGGCCGGCATGATCTCGGCGATCGCCCTGTTCGGGATCGCGTGGCTCACCTCGACGTTCATCGCCGCCCACGAGGACTACATCATCTCCACGATCGGCGAGTGGGTCACCTCCTGGCCAGTCATCTTCGCCCTCGCGGTGTTCCTCGTCGCCGCGCTGACCACGAGCCAGTCGACCGCCACCCGCACCATCGTCCCGATCGGCCTGGCCGCGGGTCTGCCGGCCGGCATCGTCACCGGGATGTGGGCCGGAGCCCTCGGCGGTGTCTACACGCTGCCCGCCAACGGTACCCAGATCGCCGCCGCCAACTTCGACCTCACCGGCACGACCAAGCTCGGTACCAAGCTGCTCGACCACAGCTTCTTCGTCCCGATGCTCGTGCTCTCGGTCACCACGATCGCGGTCGGTGCACTCATCGGCGGCGTCTTCTTCTGACGCGCCTCGTCATCCCGCTCCAGCTGCCAGTCCACCAGGAAGGAACGCACCATGCAGGCCCAGGAGATCACCGAGAAGGTCAGCACGCTGATGCCCGGGCTGCTCGCCGACCTGGAGGAGCTCATCGCGATCCCGTCGGTCTCCTTCCCCGGCTACCCGAGCGAGCCGATGGACGCGATGGCCGAACGGACCCTGCAGATGTTCCGGGACGCGGGCTTCGACGACGCACGGCTCATGGACGTCCCCTCCGGCTACCCGCCGATCTACGGGGAGGTGACCGGGCCCGAGGGCTCCCCCGTGGTCGTCATCTACGCCCACTACGACGTCCAGCCCGCGCCGCCCGAGCAGGGTTGGACGACGGAGCCGTTCACCCCGACCCGCAAGGACGACGGCCGCATCTACGGGCGCGGGTCCGCCGACGACATCAGCGGGCTCGTGGCGCACCTCGGCACGATGCGGGTCTTCGACGGCCGCCCGCCGTGCACGGTCAAGCTGATCCTCGAGGGCATGGAGGAGACCGAGAGCAACCTCGAGGCCTTCGTCGAAGCCCACCCCGAGCTCTTCGAGTGCGACCTGTTCGTCATCTGCGACATGGGAAACCTGAAGGTCGGGGAGCCTGCCCTCACCACCGCCCTGCGCGGTGACGTCGCGTGCGTCGTCACCGTGCGCACGCTCGACCACCCCCTGCACTCGGGAGTCTTCGGCGGGCCCGCACCCGACGCCATGATGGCGCTCGCCCGGATCCTGTCCACCCTGCACGACGACGAGGGCAACGTCGCGGTCGAGGGGGTCTCGCGCGGTGAGTGGGACGGCGAGGACCTCAGCGCCGAGGACTTCCGTGCCAGCGCGGACGTCCTGGACGGGGTGGACCTCACCGGCACGGGCCGGGTCGGTGACCTGCTCTGGGCCCAGCCGTCGGTCAACGCCATCGGCATCGACATGACTCCCATCGCCACCTCCTCCAACGTGCTCATCCCGCAGGCGAGCGCCAAGATCTCGATGCGCATCGTGCCCGGCTCGGAGCCCAAGGACGAGCTCGACGCCCTCGTGGCCCATCTCGAGAAGCACACCCCCTGGGGCGCGCAGGTCGAGGTGCGCCGCACCAAGGAGGCGCCGCCGTTCCTCTGCGCCACCGACGGACCGGGGTACGCCGCAGCGCGCGCAGCTCTCTCCGACGCCTACGGACGCCCGGCGGGAGAAGCTGGCTGCGGTGGGTCGATCCCTCTCCTGCGCACCCTCCAGCAGGCCTCTCCCGGAGCGGAGTTCGTGCTCTGGGGGCCCGAAGACGTGGCAGGAGCCCGCATCCACGCCTCCGACGAGAGCGTCGACCCGTCCGAGATCGAGAAGCTCGTCGTCGCCCAGGCACTCCTCCTCCAGCGCCTCGCCGACGGCGCGACGTGACCCGACGGCGCGTCGCACGCGGCACGGCATCCGAGCGCTGACGGCCGTGGCCCGATGCCCCTGAGTGGCACCCCCGTGGGCCGTTGAGCAGGGTCGAGGTCCTCGGCCGGGTCGGCCCGGACGGGCCCGCCCTCTTCGTGCTGTACACCGGTGGGACGTTCGGCATGGGCCGCAACGCCTCCGGCTCGCTCGTACCGCTGGACCTGCGGGAGATCCGGGGCCACCTGCCGTTCCTCCGCCGGCTCCCCCTGGCGCTGACCGTCGCAACCTTCGGCGACCCGATCGACTCGTCGGCCATGGACCCGTCGGACTGGGTCGCCATCGCTGACGCGATCGTCGCGCATGCGCCGGGGCACGCCGGCGTGGTGGTGCTGCACGGCACCGACACGATGGCGTACACGGCATCCGCACTCAGCTTCCTCCTCGAGGGCATCGACATCCCCATCGTGCTGACGGGAGCGCAGCGGCCGGTCACCGAGCTGCGGTCGGACGGCAGGGAGAACCTGGTGACCGCCCTCGCGATCGCTGCCGGGCACGTGCGGGGCGACACCCTCGTGCCGGAGGTGACGGTCTTCTTCTCCGACCTGCTCATCCGCGGAAACCGGGCCGTGAAGGTGCACGCGGACAGCTACCGGGGCTTCGCGTCACCGAACCTCCAGCCATTGGCGACCGCCGGGGTGTCCATCGAGTTCGCGTCGACGGTGATCCGGAACCCGAGCGCCGGTCCGATCCGACGCGCCGGGGGTGTGTGCAGGGACGTGACGGGGCTGCGACTCCACCCCGGGACCACCCGGTACGACCTCGAGGCCGCGCTGGACCGGCCGGGCCTGCGGGGGTTCGTGCTCGAGGCCTACGGGGCAGGCAACGGGCCGGCGGAGTCGTGGTTCCTCGACCCGCTGCGCTCCGCCGTCGACCGGGGCGTCACCGTGTGCATCACGACCCAGTGCCGTGCCGGCAGCGTCGTCGGTGGTCTCTACGCCTCCGGCTCCGCGCTGCTGACCACCGGTGCCGTCTCCGGGGGCGACATGACGTTCGAGGCCGCCCTCACCAAGCTCATGGTCCTCACGGACCGCCACGGTCCTGACGACGTGCGACGCCTGATGCAGCAGGACCTGGCCGGGGAGATGACCACCTGACACACCGCGTCGGACGCGACGCGACGCGTCAGTCCATCGTTGCCGGCGCCGGCACGATCGCGGACTCCTCCGCGAGTGCCGCCGTGAGCGATGCCACCACGTAGAGGGCGGAGGACTGCAGGTACAGGACGAACATGATCCCGATCGGCGCCGCGAGGGCTCCGTACTGGGGTCTGTCGATGACGAAGCCCACGAGAAGTGCCATCACCTGCTTGAGCACCTCGATGACGACCGCGCCCACCGCGGCGCCGGTCAGTCGCGGAAGGCGGGGAGGGCGGATGCCCCCGAGCCGGCTCAGCATCAGGTACACGACGGTGAAGTTCAGCACCAGCGCCAGGACGAGGGCGACCACGCCGAGCATCGCCGTCGGTTCGTCCCAGTCCCGACCCGCAGCGGCGAGCAGCCGGCCGGTGAGGTTGGACGTGACGCTGGCGCTGACGAACGACAGCAGGACCAGTGGCGCCAGGACGAGGAACCAGCCGAGGGCCCAGACACGGACCCAGACGAGGTTGCGTGTGTTCTCCGGGGCGCCGTAGACGGCGTGGAGGGAACGACTGGCGGCGAGGACCGCGCCCGTGGAGCCGTACAGGAGACCGACCACACTCAGGATCGTGGTGACCTGCGCCGTGCTCCGGAGCTGGTCGGGGTCGATCCCGGACCCGCCCACCAGGCCCGGGAACGCCGCCGAGAGTGCCTCGGTGATGTAGTCGGCGAGCTGCTCGGCCCCCAGCGCCGCCGTGATGCCGTAGGCCAACGTGAGGATGGAGAACAACGCCAGGAAGAGGTAGTACGTGGTGCCGGCCGCGAGCAGCGTGGCCCGCGAGGCCGTGAACCTGGTCGTGGCCCGCATCCCCAGGGAGACGCCCGTCCCGACCGCGCCGGCCCGGGACTGCAGACGCAGAACCTGCGTCGGCAACGTCCCGGCCGGCGGGTCCACCACATCACCGGGGATGGGCAGGAGGATCGGTGGAGTCTCCACAGGGCGACCGTAGTGCCTGTGGACGAGTCACACGGGCGATCGTCAGACCGCAGCGACCGCAGTGATCAGCCCTTCTGGACGTCGTCCGCGATGGCGTGGATGTCCTTGGCCACGACGTCACTGACCGCGTGCTCGACGATGCCGTTGGCCTTGGCGAGGGCCTCGCGGATCTCGACCGCACCGGGGTCGGACACCAGCGCGACGATGCCGGAGTGGCCTGCCGCCACCGCGTCGGAGAGGTCCTTCTCGAGCCCGATCTTGTCGTGCAGCTGGTGGGCCTTGCCCAGCGCGGCTCCGCCGGCGCCCAGCGCCGCGGCGCTGCCGAGGATCGACGGCGGGAAGACCAGGCCGAGGACTGCCCCGCCGACGAGGCCCCACTTCAGGCCCTTCTTCGTGGAGTGGTCGGTGGCCTTCTCGATCTCGAGCTTGCCGTCGGCGTCGCGGTTGACGACGATGACACCGTCGATGGCGAAGTGGCGTCCGTCCTCGAGCGACTTGAGGGCCTGGTACGCCTCGTGGGCCGCTGCGGTGTCGTTGAAGTCGGCGATGAACAGGGTGCGCGCGCCGTCGCTCACGGCGGCGATCTCGGCGGTGAGCTCGGTGGTGGACTCGGTGGTCGACTCGGCCGTGGGCTCGGTGGGGGTGTTGTCAGACATGGTGGGTGCTCCGTTCGATGGTGGGTCCGGGCGCGGACAGCGCCTCGGTGATGGGTGGTTGGTGGGGGTGATGCTTCGACCCATCGACACCGTAGTCGTCGTGACAGGGCGGGTGGCTCCCCCGGAGTGGATGAGGCAGAGCGCCCGGTGGAGCACTACCCGTCACTTCGTGCCGGCACTCGCTGCCACCCGTGCCGTTGCCGACGTGGGCAGCGTGTGGGTGTGCGCAGCGGCTGCGGCGGCCGAGTCGTCCAGCGTGCCGGTCGCGGCCGGGTGGCGACCCATGACGACGGCCATGACCACCCCTGCCACGCTGAAGGCGGCCATCACCCAGGCCGCGGTCCCCAGCCCGGCCGCGAGGGCGTCGGCCGCGGACGCCCCCTGCGCGGTGCGGTCCGCGATGACCGCGCCGTAGATCGTGGCCGCCAGCGCGGTGGCGACCGCCGCCCCGACGTAGCGCGCCATGTTGGAGACGCCGGATGCCGACCCGACCTGCTCCGCGGGCACGCACGCCGTCGACGCCGACGACGACGGGCCGTTGCTCAGCCCCATGCCGACAGCGATCGCGACGAGCGGGATGACGAACGCGCTGTACGCCCACGAGGACTCCACGAGACCCACGGCCGCGAAGCCGATCGCCGTGATGAGGAAGCCGATGCCGATCACCTGGCGGCCGCCGAGCCGCTTGGCCAGGCGCGGCACGAGCGGTGCCACCGCGACCAGCCCGACCGTGGCGGGGAGGGTGGCCAGCCCGGCCTGCAGGGGTGAGAACCCGAGGGTCGCGGGGTCCTGGAAGTAGAGGCTGATGAGGTACATCAGCCCGTTGATCGTGCCGGCCCCGATGAGGATGGCCACCGTCGAGCCGACGAGGACCCGATTCCGGAGCAGGCCCAGGTCGAGCATGGGCACCGCCACGCGCTTCTCCACCACGACGAAGGCGAACCCGGCGGTGACCCCGACCGCGAGGCAGCCGATCGTGGCGGGTGACACCCAGCCCCACGCACTGCCCTTGCTCAGGGCCAGGATCACCGGGCCCAGCGTGAGTGCGATCAACCCCGAACCGGCGAAGTCGATGGACCTCGAACGGTTCTCGTCCTTGGACTCCGACACGGTCTTCCAGGTGAGGAACATGCAGGCGGCAGCGATCACGGCTCCGACCCAGAACAGGCCCTGCCAGCCGGTGACCTCCACGAGGACACCACCCAGCAGCGGGCCTGCCGCAGCCCCCACCGCGGCCGCCGCACCCCACAGCGACACGGCCCGCAGCTGCTCCTCCCCGCTGTTGGCCACTGACAGCAGGCTCAGGCCACAGGCCAGGATCGTGGCCCCCGCTGCACCCTGGACGAACCGCCCGGCGATGACCGCGCCCCCCGATGAGGACAGCCCGATGAACGCGCACGACACGACGAACAGCAGCAGGCCCAGCTGGAAGACCCGCTTGCGGCCGAAGACGTCACCGAGCGAGCCCGACGTGACGATGACCGCGGCCCCCACCAGCGAGTAGCCGGTGACCGCCCACTGCAGCGTCGTGACGTCCATGCCCGTGTCGGCGCTGATCGCCGGCAGCAGGATGCTCACCGCTGACGTGTTGGCGTTGACGACGAAGGTGGACAGGCACGTGGCGGCCAGGACACCGCGAGCAGAGCCGGCCACCGAGCCCGAGAGCCCACCGGCCGTATCCGGGCCGGGTGACCCGGTGGATGAGGATGAGGGTGAGGACATGCGCGCGGCTCCCTTTCGCCGGTGCGGCCGACGGCCCGCAGGTGGTCAGGTCAGCTGGTCGTGGGCTGCGGGCTCGCCGATGCGGTGGGAGTCGGGCTCGGCGAGGGCGTGGCACCCAGCTCGGCGATGGCCTTCTCCAGAGCGGTGATGGTGGCCGCGTCGACCGTGCCGGTGACCTCGACACCGAGGTCCTCCTGCAACGACTCGAGCGCTGCCGTGAGCTCCTCGGTCCACTGCCCGTCGACCGGGCCGTCCCAGTAGCCCGCGAGCTTCAGCGTCTGCTGCACAGCAGCCGTCGACGCCGTCTCCTGCTGGGCTGCCGCTCCGCCCTTGGCCGTGAGCTCGGAGCGCAGCGCGTTCTCGGTCGCCTTGTCGAGCGTGCCGGTCTGCGGGAGCCCGTTGGCCTTCTGCAGCGCTTGCACCGCTGCCACCGTCTGGGGTCCGTAGACCCCGTCGACCTTTCCCTCGTAGTACCCCGCGTCGGCCAGCGCCTGCTGCAGGGTCGTGGTGTAGGCCTCCACGGCCGCGGCCGCCTTCTCCTGCTGGGCGTCGCTGAGGCACCCACTGTCCCCGATGAGCTGGAGCCAGGCCATCTGGAGGGCCACCGCGGCGGCGTTGAACTGCTCGGCGGCCTGCGCCAACGGCGTGCTGTCGGTGATGCCGGCCTGCGCGGCCGCGAACTCGGCCTCCGCTTCCTGCACCCGCGTCACACTCGCCGGTGTCTGCGTCGGCGACGGGCTCGGGCTCGCGCTCGAGGGCACAGCCGACGGTGTCGTGCCGGCTGCCGAGGCCTGCGCCGTCACCAGCGCAGCCTGCGCCTCGGCCAGCTCCTGCTCCGCGGTGGCGACATCCTCTCTGGTCTCGACCACCGCTCCAGCCGCCTCCTGCGCGTCCTTGCCCGGTTCCGCGAGATCAGACCCGGCATCCTTGACATCGCCGACGGTCGGTGCCGTCGCGTTGAGGACGTCGGCGTACCGGTCGATGGCCGTGACGTAGGTCGTGCTCGCCGTGCAGAACTCGCCGGCAGCGGCCGTCGCGGCGGCCTCGGCGTCGGCCAGGTCCTTCTCCGCGGCCGTCACCTTTGCCTGCGCAGCCTTGAGGGAGGCGTCCTGGTTGTCGCCGCTGCACCCCGACACGGCGAGCAGCAGGATGCCGATCAGGACGGAGACGCCACGTGGTGAGGGCCGTGGACCCGTTGAGCCGAGGTGTGCGGCCATGTGAGACCTTCCCGTCCGAAGCAGCAGTGGCACGAGAACGGGCTGTCATCGTTCTCGGCTCGACCCGAGGCTACGAACCGGGCTCGGCAGGGGGACCACCCCGAGTGGGTGAGATCCTCCGGGGCGCAAGGGCGCTCGGATCACCGACTCTCGGCGTACCAGGTCTCCTCGACGGACCGGCGCAGCGCGGCCCGCTGCCGCGTCTGGACCACGATTCCGACCAGTGCCAGCACCAGCAGCAGCAGGGACCAGACCCAGCCGTCCTGGATCGCGTCGGTGAAGCTGCCCTGGGTGAAGTCGGCGGATTCCAGCGAACCCACGATCAGCATGAGGCCCCCGACCACGCTGACGGCACCAGCGACGGCGCTGAGGACGGCGAGCACGACCATCGGCATGTCACCGAGCACCGCCACGAGACCGAGCACCGCGCCGACGGCCAGACCCGCGAGGACCGCGACCCAGTTCCAGTCGATGCCCAGGGCGACGACCAGTCCGGAACCGATCGCGAAGCCGAAGGCCGCCATGGCGAGGACGACAGCCACCGCGTAGTACAGGTAGGCGAACACGGCGAAGATCAGGGCGAAGACGAACCCGGTGACCCAGCCGAGCACCGTGCCGAGGAAACGCTCGTCCGCGAGCCCGGCGAACAGCCCGGCCCCGAAGGCGAATCCGGCGAAGAAGCCCCAGATGGGGAGTACCAGCCGCAGGACGAACTGACCGGCGAAGAGCATGGCGCCGCCCGCAATGATGGCGAAGAGGCCCAGGATGATGTCTGCCATACCTGCAATGTAGGCCCCCTGTGCCTCAGTTGCCTCGACGACACGGCCGACGGCGAGCACTGGTCACGAGACGTCGGTGGGTGAAGGATCGGGTCATGAGCGACGAGAGGTGCACACGATGAAGCGCAGGGAGTACGAGCACGAGCTCCGACGGCTCCACGGCCAGCTCGTGGCCATGCAGGAGTGGGTCAAGGTCACCGGTGCGAAGATCTGTGTCGTCTTCGAGGGCCGTGACACGGCGGGCAAGGGCGGCACCATCAAGGCGATCACCGAGCGGGTGAGCCCCCGCGTCTTCCGGGTCGTCGCGCTGCCGGCCCCCACCGAGCGCGAGAAGTCGCAGATGTACATCCAGCGATACCTCCCCCATCTCCCGGCCGCAGGAGAGGTCGCGATCTTCGACCGCAGCTGGTACAACCGCGCCGGGGTCGAACCCGTGATGGGCTTCTGCACCGAGCAGGAGTCCGAGCGCTTCCTGCAGTGGGTCCCCGCCGTCGAGCGGGCGATGGTCGACGCGGGAGTCCTCCTCGTCAAGTACTGGCTCGAGGTGAGCCCCGAGGAACAGACAAGGCGTCTGCAGCGCCGGATCGACGACCCGAGGAAGGTCTGGAAGCTGACCGGGATGGACCTGCTGTCCTACGGTCGGTGGGACGACTACTCACGCGCGCGTGACGCCATGTTCCAGGCGTCGGACTCGGCCTGGGCTCCCTGGTTCGTGGCCGACACGAACGACAAGCGACGGGGGCGCCTCAACATCATCACCCACCTGCTGGACCACATCCCGTACGAGCCGCTGACTCCTCGGGACGTCGAGTTGCCCGATCGGCAGCCCCCGCCCGACGACGAGCCCGCTGCTCACCTGCGCCGAGTTCCCACGACCTACTGAGGGGGCAGGAGACGGCGGACCAGCGAGTGCCTACCTGTTGCCGAAGGTCTCCAGGAGCACCTGTCGCTCGGCGTCGGTGAGGTTCGAGGCGATGAGCTTGCTGTGCGGGAGGCGGAACCGCTCGCCAACCAGGTCGAGGTTGCCCTGGTCCGTGACCACGAACAGTGCCGAGCTGCCCGGAGTGACCTGGGTCCGAATCGTCTCGAGCTGGTCCTTGGTGATTCCGACGTCCTGGGTCATCTTGGCGATCGCACCGATGGCCGCTCCGACCACGCCACCGATGACCGGGACGAAGAACAGGGCCCCCAGCAGCGTCCCCCACAGGGCGCCCCAACCCGTGCCGCGCCAGTTCTCCTCGTGTCCGTGCTTGGTCGTCGGCTTGGACTCGCCCTCCGGCCACGTGACCACCGCGTGGTCCAGGATCTTCACGATCCCCTCTCGTTCGCAGTCCTTGAGGTTCTCGGCGGCGCGCTCAGCCCCGCCGAGGTCGTCGAACTTCCACACGGTGAAGGTTGCCATCTCGCACTCCGTCGCCTCAGCCCGCGGCCCGGGCGGCCGCCAGGAATCGATGTGCCCCGACGATACCGCCGCCGGCCGGCGTGGCCCCGAGGAGGACTCCTGTATCTCGCGGCGGCTCCGCGCGGGCTACCGCCCGGTAGTCGCTGCGATGGCGACCACTACCGCGCCGTAGGCCTCGTCGCGGCGCACGACCAGGCCGCCCAGCGGACCGGCCGGTTCGCAGGTGGTGACGGAGTCAGCCACGGTCGACAGGGGCATCGACACAGCAACGCGTCATACGTTACCTTGTGTTACACGGTATCTTTCGACGCAAGGGCAGGCATGAGTGATGAAGCGGCGGCGGCGCAGCGGGAGTTGTCGCGTGGCACGGTCGAGCTCGCCGTGCTGAGCCTGATCCGCGAGGAACGCCGATACGGCTACGACCTGCTGTCGA
>DATIAB010000066.1:0-11471 GCA_035458265.1 Ornithinibacter sp.
TGGTGGATGTGGAGGGACTCGAAGCGTTCCGCACAGTTGCTATTGAGACGACGGCCCGACTGACGAAGGCAGTCAGAGGGATCGGGTATCCGCTCCTGCCGCCGATCGTCCGAGGTCCGGGCGTCGAAGTGTCAAGGGGCCGGTCACATGAGTTCGGAATATACCCCAAGGGGTATCATTGTGGGTCGGCGTACGGACCACGACACGAGAGGCAGACATGTCCCAGGCGACCAGAACGACAACCTCCCAGAGGGCGTTGGTGCCCTTGCTGGTCATCGCCACAGCCCAACTCATGCTCGTGCTCGACGACTCGATCGTGAACATTGCGCTCCCCACGATCCAGGAGGAACTCGGCGTCGACCCGGTGCACCTGCCGTGGATCGTCAACGGATACATCCTGACCTTCGGCGCACTCCTGCTCCTGGGTGGACGGATCGGGGACTTGTGGGGTCGACGCCGCACCCTCCAGACCGGCGTCACGCTCTTCGTCCTGGGCTCCCTCGTCGGCGGCCTCGGCCAGAGCACCGAGATGCTGATCGCCGCTCGAGCCATGCAGGGTGTCGGCGCGGCCCTCACCGCACCCAACGCCCTGGCCCTGATCGCCACGACCTTCCCCGAGCGCAAGACCCGCGACTCCGCCCTCGCCATGTACGGCGCCATGTCCGGCCTCGGCATCGTGGTGGGCCTGTTGCTCGGCGGCGTGCTCACAGACACCGCTGGGTGGCGGTGGGTGTTCTTCATCAACGTCCCCATCGGGCTCCTCGTGCTTCTCGGGAGCCGCACGCTCGTGGGCGCCACACCTCACCGTGGCCAGCTCGGAACCCTGGGGGCCGCCCTGGGGACCGGTGGCATGTTCGCTCTCGTCTACGCGGTGACCCGGTTCGGCGAGGCCGGCTTCAGGGACCCCATCGGGCTCGCCCTGGTCGCCGCCGCGGTGCTGCTCCTCGTCATGTTCGGGGTCAACCAGTCGCGCAGCCGCACCCCGCTGCTGCCGCTGAGCCTGGTCCGCGACCGCAACCGCTCCGGCGCCTACCTGACCATGCTGCTGCTGGCCATCGGCCCGATGGGCACCTTCTACGTCCTCACCCTGTACCTCCAGCAGGTCGCACGGTTGACCCCCCTGCAAACGGGCCTCGCATGGCTGCCGTTCGCCCTCGGCATCGTTATCGGCGCGGGCACCGGACCCAAGCTCCTGCTCAACACCGGCCCTCGCTACGTCGCCGCATTCGGCGCCCTCCTCAGCGCCAGCGCCGCGCTGTGGTTCTCCACCCTCACCACCGACACCAACTACTGGACCCACCTCGCCCCCGCCATGCTGGCCCTCGCAATCGGCTTCGGCCTCGGCGTCATGGCACTGACCCAGGCCGCCGTCTACGACGTCGATGAGGACAAGGCCGGCGTCGCCTCGGCGTTGCTCAACACCGCCCGACAGATCGGCGTCGCCCTCGGACTCGCCGTCCTCGCCGGAGTCGCTGCCACCGTGACCGCGCAGCCGGAGAACCTCGCCGCTGACCCGAACACGGCGCTCGTCGCCGGCTACAGCACCGCCCTCACCGTGGCTGCTGCACTTCTCCTCGCGGCCGCGATCTTAGCCGTCGCCACACTGAGGAGCCAACCAACCAGGCCCAGTCAGGGCGCCGCCGCAACGTACGAAGAATGAGCCTTCAGACCGAACTCGACGAGACTGCCGCGATGGTATCGATGAGCGCAGGAGTCCGGTGACCGGGCACGTGTTCCGTCACGGCCACACACGAGATCGGAGAGCGTGGTCTGGTGCTGAGGACCCCCGGGGAGGCGTACTTGAAGGAGAATCACCCTGCCGGTCAGGCGTCGAAAGCCGCGCGACCCTGCATGGCCGAGGTGCCCAGGTCGCTCTTGGGGAGGGCTTGACCGGCGGTGACGGCAGCGGTCCACGCTTTGGTCGTCGCGACGGCAGCGAAGTTGGAGTGCAGGAGCACGAGAAGGGCCTCGTGCAGCTGATCGGCCGAGATCTTGCCCGCCTCGTTCGCCAGGTGGATGGCCCCAGTGGCGTCGGAGAGGAGCTCCGCCGCGAGGCCGAGCTCCTCAGCGCCCACGGCCGTCGCAATGTCGCAATTGTTGGTCATGTACCCGACGATCGTGATGGTGTCGACGTCCTGCTCGGCCAGCCACGGGGCAACATCGGTCCCTGCGAAGACACTGCTGTTGGACTTGGTGACGCGCTTCCATGAGGGGTCCAGGCGCTGCTCAACCTGGGGGTGCAGCGACCAGCTTTCGCTGTCCACGGCGAAGACCGGCGACCCCTGCGGCAGCTCGTGCTGCACGACGACCACGGGCAGGTCCTCCTGCCGTGCCACCTCAAGGGCAGCCACGACGTTGGCAAGGGTCTCGTCGCGTGACGGCGCCTGGATCTGAAGGATCCCGTTGAAGTACTCCTGCTGGACGTCGACGACGATGAGTGCTCGGCGTGGGGCGGTCATGACCTTCTCCTTCTGCGGGTGACGAACTCTTCGGTTTCATCGTGTCGCGTTTCGGGCCGCTATCGTGAGTGGCGCAAATGACGTCTTTCGATGGAATCAGGCCAATCATGCGGATCGCGATCCACGCCTTCGAAGGCATCACGATGTTCCACCTCGCAGCCCCGTTGCTGGTCTTCGGTGAGGTCGGCCGGCAGGGCCTCGCCGCGGGTTGGGACCCGGTGGTGTGGACCCAGGACGGCAAGGGCATCCGGACCGCAGAAGGTCCGCGGGTGGAGGACGTCGCAGGTTCCGACGCGGTCGATGGCGCCGACCTGGTGGTGCTGCCGTCCTGGCCGACCGACCTACCCCCCACGGGAGAAGTGCTGGTGGGTCAGATCCGGGCCGCGCAGGCACGTGGGAGCCGGATCGCAGGGCTGTGCCTGGGGGCGTTCCCCGTCGTCGACAGCGGCCTGCTCGACGGCCGCGACGTCGTCACGCACTGGGGGATGGCCGAGGAGCTCGCACGCCGTCGCCCCGCGGTGAAGGTCAGCCCCGGCTCGCTCTACGTCGACCACGGCGACGTTCTCACCTCAGCCGGCACCGCCTCGGCGATCGACGCCTGCCTGCACATCGTCCGGTGCCACCTTGGCTCGGACGCGGCCGCGACTGTCGCGCGCAACCTCGTCGTCGCCCCCCACCGTGAGGGCGACCAGGCGCAATTCGTGGCGCGCCCGATGCCCCAGCCCGGCGGCGTGGGGCACCTGGGCCCGACCATCGACTGGGCACTCGCCCACGTCGAGCAACCACTGAGCGTCGATGACCTCGCAGCCCACGCCCGGATGAGCAGACGCAACTTCACCCGTCGGTTCGCCGAAGCCACAGGGACGACGCCGGCGCGCTGGGTGCTGGCCCGACGCCTCGACGAAGCCCGGCGCCTGCTCGAGACGACCACCCTGTCCGTCGCCCGCATCGCCACCGCCTGCGGCTTCAGCAGCGCGGTGACGTTCAGGCAGAACTTCGTCGCCACCTACGCAACCACCCCGACGTCCTACCGTCAGCGATTCTCACGCGCTCAAGACTGAAGGCACCAGTAAGGAACGACTGCAGCTGTCCAGATCCGGACGCTCGCCGCGGCCGCCTTGCCTCACCTCGACTGCGGCAGAACCCGCATCCGCAGCCATCGTTCACCCCGAAGAAGCGGCAGAGCACTGGCGTAGACCCGTCGCCGCCCTCGATGGGATCCGCCGCCGGCCCTCGACCCGCGGCAACCGGACGGTAGCCCCCCAGAATTGTCCGGAACCTGCTGCGGAGCGGAAGGGTGCTAGGCAGCGTTGGGACCCATCTCTCGATCGGGTCAGCAACTGCGTCCGAAGCAGGAGCGATGGGAGCCCAACGACGCGGTCGCTGTCGGCAGGACCGGAACTCCACTGAGGACGGGCGGTTCATTGCCGGGCCGGTGGCGATTGCTCGGTGGGCGGGTGGCCGGGACTGGGAGGTCGTCGAGAGCGTGGTCAGGTTGGCCGGGGACGACGTCCTTGATGATGATCGTGGAGTTGATCCGCTGGACGCCCGGCAGTCGGCTAAACCGCTGCTCGTAGAGCTGTTGATAAGCGACGAGATCCTTGGTCACCACCCGGATCAGGCAGTCTGGTTCTCCGAACAGGCGTGACGTCTTCGAGCCCTGACCGCTGGGGACTTGCGCGCTTCACGTCAGGAGGATGGGTAGCGTCACGATGGCCACCAGGGTCTGGACTCCGGTGATCGACGCCATCAGTCGCGCGTCACCGCCCATGCGTGACGCGAGAACGTACGACGACGGCGCTGTGGGCACGGCGCAAATGAGCACAATGCTGGTCAGGAGAGCGCCCTCGGCTCCGAGTGCGTGAGCAAGGGCCCCTGCGACGAGGGGGAGCGCCACCAGCTTGACGCCCGAAGTGAATGCGATGTCGAGCAGGTCGGATCGCCGGAACTGCAAGGTGATAGCCGCCCCGACCGCCAAGGTGCCACTGACCGGCGCCGGCTCCGCGAGCATGCCGAGCGTCGATGCTAGGAACGCGGGCAGGTCAACGTCAAGCAGGCTCAGGCCGAGCCCGACGACACAGGCCTGGATCAATGGGTTCCCAAACAGCTCCCGCACGATGCGAGCGGGGCGGATGCTGATGGCGTTGGTGCCGTGCACGGTCAGGACCAGGACACTGACGACATTGACCAGCGGCACCATCAGCGTCGACGCCAGGGCGAACGTCGCGACGCCAGCGTCACCGTGTAGGGCGGCGGCGAACACCAGTCCGATGTAGGTGTTGATCCGGATGCTGCCTTGGACGAGCGACGTCACCCGTGGGCCGTCGGCACGCATCACCCGTTTGAGCGCAAGGACCATACATGAGACCGCGATGACCGGGACTACGAGACCGACCGAGAGCGCCTCGAGTGGCACCTCGGTCGCTTCGGCCCCGGAGATGGACACGACGAAGAGAGCCGGCGTGAAGACTCGGTAGCTGAGGAACTCCAGCCCGCGCCAGAACCCAGGGTCGTTCACAAGGCGATGGCGAAGGATCCAACCGAGGGCGAGCAGCAGCAGGATCGGAGCGATCGCCGTGGTGACTATGTTCATGCCTGAAAGCGTGATGCAATGGTTCAGTGCAGTTCAACCATGACAACATGACTGGCGTACATCTCGCGGTCGACCTGGTCAACGCCTACTCCGAGAAGCCGTGGCCAGCTACCGACCTCGAGTCGATCCTGCGCGATCACGCCATCCGGCGGTGTCACGCCACCGCGCCCATCGCCCGAGAGCTTCACCGCTGGACGGCACGGTTGCGCGCGGTCTTCGAGGCTGCCGATGTCGACGCCCGCTGCCGTGCCGTCAACAACCTCCTGGCGGAAGGCACGTCGAGTGCCTACCTCACGACCCACGACGGACTCCGTCCGCACCTCCACTTCGCCGCCGAGGTGGACGACGTCGCAAGCAGGGTCAAGGCCGTGACAGCCGGGGGTCTGGCACTCTTCAGCGTCGAGGCGGAAGGTCAGCGCCTCGGGGTCTGTGCAGCACCTGGGTGCACGACCGCGTTCGTCGACACCAGCCGCAACGGGCGTCGCGGCTACTGCACTGCCAGATGTGGCAACACCGTGGCCGTTCGGCTCCACCGCGAGCGACGCGCGTGATTCAGGTCGTCGTCCGAGGGCTCGTCGTCGTGGCTCGGTTGTGGCCGATGTGAATGCGGAGGTACTTACCGGTGGTGCTGACGGGGGAGGTGGTGAGTTGTTCAGGGGTGCCGGTGGCGATGATGCGACCCCCGGCGGTGCCACCGCCGGGGCCCATGTCGATGACGTGGTCAGCGTTGGCGATCAGGTCGAGGTCGTGTTCGATGAGCACGACCGTTGCGCCCTTGTCCAGGAGCCGGTCGAGCACTCCCAACAGCACGCGGGTGTCGAGGGGGTGCAGACCGACCGATGGCTCGTCGAGGACGAAGAGGCTGCCGGACTGGTCGCGGCCGAGCTCGGTGGCAAGCTTGAGCCGTTGCGCCTCCCCCCCGGACAGGGCCGGGGTGTCTTCGCCGAGGGTGAGGTAGCCGAGTCCGAGGTCGATCAGGGTCTGTAGCCTGCGCCGTGCCCTTGGTAGCGCGTCGAGTGACTGGCGGGCCTGGTGGACGGTGAGGGCCAGCAGTCCGGGGAGCGAGTAGGTGCCATCCTGGCTGTCGAGGACGATGTCGTAGCTGCTGGGTGAGTAGCGGGAGCCTTCGCAGTCGGGGCAGGGGATGTCGACGTCGGGTAGGAACTGCACGTCCAGCACGACCTGCCCGGTGCCCGCGCAGCGCGGACAGCGCAGGGACCCGGTGTTGTAGGAGAAGTCGGCCGCGGTGAGGCCGCGGCCCTTCGCGGCGTCGGTGGCGGCGTACGCCCGGCGCAGCTCGTCGAGGATGCCTGAGTAGGTCGCGACGGTGGACCGGACGTTCACCCCGATCGGGGTGGCATCGACCACATCAACTCTGGAGACCCCTGCGGTGTCGAGGGAGATGACGTGGTCGGGTGGTGCGCTGCCGCCGGCAGCGGCCCGAAGGGCGGGGACGAGGCTGTCGAGCACGAGGGTGGTCTTGCCTGACCCGGACATTCCGGTCACAGCGGTCAGGCGACCCTTGGGGATGGTGACGTCCAGGGCGTGCACGGTGTGCAGTGGCGATGTCACCAGCCGCATCGCGCCTTCGTGATGCACCGCCTCCAGTGGCGTCCGGGCGCGAGGAACCACCTCCTGTCCGCGGGTCAGGAAGGGGCCGATCAGGGACGCGGGGTCGACCGCAACCTCGTTGACGGTGCCCTCGGTGAGGAGTGTGCCACCGTCGGCGCCGGAGCCGGGGCCGAGCTCGATCATCCAGTCCGCCTCGCGCAGGACCTGGACGTCGTGGTCGATCAGGACGACGGAGTTTCCGCTGTCGACGAGGTCGCGCATCACGCCGACGAGCCCTTCGACGTTCGCAGGGTGAAGGCCGATGGAGGGTTCGTCGAGGACGTACAGGACGCCTGTCGTCTCGTTGCGGACCGCCCGTGCGAGCTGGACTCGCTGTCGTTCGCCGGTGGAGAGGGTGGATCCCGCCCGGTCCAGGCTCAGGTAGCCCAGGCCGAGCTGAGACAGGCGCCGGGCCATCTCGTCGAACTGGGTGGCGATCAGCCGCGCCATCGGCTGCAGGTTAGAGGGGAGGGTGCCGGACACCGTCGACACCCACCGGACCACCTCGTCAAGCGTCATCGCGGTCGCCTCGGCCAGATTGACTCCGGCGACCTGGCTGCCGCGTGCCTCGTCGGAGAGGCGGGTGCCGCCACAGGCGTGACAGGTGTGGGCGGTGATGAACCGGGTGACACGCGCCAGACCCTTCTCGCTGGTGGCGTTGTCCATCGCCTCGCGCACCGCCAGCCGGGCATTGCGGTAGGTGAAGTCCAGGTCGAACAGCTTCCCGTTCTTGGACCGCACTCGGATGTGCTTCTTCACCTCAGGTCCGGCCAGGACGATCTCCCGCTCGGCGTCGGTGAGGTCCACGTACGGGACTTCGGTCCGGACCCCGAGTTCTGCGACCACCTGGGGCATGACGGTCAGCCCGAACATGCCCCACGGTGCCACCGCACCCTCCGCGATGGTCCTGGACTCGTCGGGGACGAGGGCGGCGTCGTCGACGTCGCGCACCGTGCCGGTGCCCTGGCAGGTTGGACAGGCGCCGTCGGAGTTGAACGCGAAGGACTCGGCGCCGGGCGGGTAGAACTCCGCACCGCACTCGGGACAGACCAGGTTCTTGTTCGCTGCCACGTCGATCGTGGGCGGCAGTCGGTGGCCGTTGGGGCACAGGTGCGAGCCCAGGCGGGAAAACATCACCCGCAGGACGTTCAGCAGCTCCGTCGACGTCCCGAACGTCGAGCGAATGCTTGGCACTGCCGGACGCTGGCGCAGCGCGAGTGCCGCTGGGACGTGCCGCACCTCGTCGACTTCCGCGCGCGCCGAATGCGACATCCGTCGCCGCGTGTAGGTCGACAACGCCTCGATGTAGCGGCGCGACCCCTCGGCGTAGAGCACCCCCATCGCCAGCGAGGACTTCCCCGAACCGGAGACACCCGCGATCGCGACCAGCCCATCCAGGGGCACGTCCACGCAGACGTCCTTCAAGTTGTGCACGCGCGCGCCTCGCACCTGGATCGCTCTTCGTCCAGCGCGTGCGTGGCCGGGGGTCTCGTGGCTCATGCCCTCTTCCTGCCCGGGCAGGGTCATCCCCAGAACGCGTCCTCGGCGGCGCCGTCCTCGGAGAAGAGGTGGACCTCGGTGATCTTGCCGTCGCGGACGGTCAGCAGATCCACGCCGGCCATGTCCATCTCCGCTCCTTCGCGACGGCCGGAAAACCTTACCGGGACCGCGACCACGTCACCGTTGACCATCGCGGGCCCGGACACCGCCAGCTGGAAGCTTCCCTGGCTGGCCTGCATCATCCCGCCCAGGAGCGCGCCGACCCCATCCATGCCATGGTGCTCGCCGGAGAACTGGTTCTCCCCCGGCTGGTGCCACGTCACGGACGAGCTGAACTGCGCCATCGCCGTCGGCATGTCGCCGCGGCTGAGCGCGTCGAAGTAGGTGGCGGCCACGGTGGCAGCGGTCTGTTGGGTCATGTCTGTCTCCTCGAAGGTTGGGTAGTAACCTATAGTTACAGTCGGTAACCTGTTACCTCAACGTAACTATCGCGTGGTAGGGAGAGAATTTCCATGGCCGACCCGCCCTGGGACGTCATGGTCGCCACCTGTCCTTCGCGAACCTCTCTGGCCAAGATCGCGAACAAGTGGACCGCGATGATCGTGATCGCCCTCGACGCCGGTCCGCTGCGCTTCGGAGAGCTGCGCGAGGCCGTCGACGGCATCAGCGGCAAGGTGCTCACCGAGACCCTGCGCGACCTCGAGCGTGACGGAGTCCTCTCGCGGACCATGTACAACGAGATGCCACCACGCGTGGAGTACGAGCTCACGCCCCTCGGCCAGACGCTGCGCCAACCCCTCACTGCGCTGGGACGCTGGGCCGAGGAACACATCGAGGACGTCCTGCGCGCCCGCGAGGACTACGACCAAGGCACCGGCCCGTCCAGGGTGATCTGAGACCTCGCGCTCGGACGCCCAGCTCGTGGAGCCTGCGCCATCTACGACCTCGCGGCGGCCTGGACACGCAGGGCGTTCGCGCGCTTGGCGATGACGTACGCCGGTCCCGACCCGTCGATCGCATCGTCCGCGAGCTCGGGCAGTGCCACGAGCTCCCAGTGCTGACCGCACTCGCCTCGCAGAATAGTCAGAGTGGGTCGTCTGCTGCGCCTGTCCTCATCCGCTCGACGGCAAGAACAGCGCGGCTATGGACCCTTCAGATCAGCCGTGTCGTTACGGGCACAGGGTTGGCGATAGTGTCGCGGATGGGGGAAGTTTGCTCGAGGGCCTGCAGCAAGGCCTCGAGGTCCTCGCGGCTCGCAGGGCTGTCGATTTCGACGTCGACGGTGATTCCTTGGGCGCCCTTGCGGACGGTCTCGTCGATGCTGAGGAAGCCTGCGAGGTCGATGTCGAAGCCCAGCGTCAGCTGGATGTGTCGGAGCTCGATTGCCCGGGCTGCGGCGAGGGACGCGAGGGTGACCGTGTAGCAGCCTGCCAAGGCATGGAGGACGTACTCCGCGGGGCTTGCCGCAGTGTCGGTGCCCAGGAGGGCCACCGGTTCGTCGCTGTGGACGGTGAACTTGCCTCGGCGGGCATTATCGGCCTCACCGGCCTGGATCAGAGCTCCGGTTTCTGTGCAGGCGGTGAGGCCACCGGTGGACTGGCTGTGCATGGTAAAGCGGACCTGTCCGAGTTCGCGGTTCTGGGTGACGGCTTCGACGGTTGCCTGCACTGCGTCGAGATCAACGAAGGGCTGGCTGTTGATGGCGGTCGGCTGGATAGCGGTCATGACTTTTCCTTTACGGTTGGTGGGGATCGGTGTTGTTGCCACATGGGCTGGTTGGTCAGCAGAAGCGGGAGTTGCGCCCGCGGGGCCGGTCAAGAACTGTGACGAGGTGGGTCTCGGCGCTGCGTCCCATCCGATGGATGGCTTCGCGCAGGATGGTCGGGGTGGTGCCGTAGTTGAGCCGGACGTACCCGGCGCCACCGGTGCCGAATACGTGGCCGGAGCTCAGCGCGACCCGCGCGGAGTCGAGGAACATCCGAGCCGGTCCGGACACGTCCGTGACCACCGCTAGTTCGCTGGTGGGGTCCCGGGGGACGGCCTGATGAAGTCCGAGACCACGGCAGTCGAGCCAGGCCAAGTAGGTGGCCTCTGGCCACATCATTGTGACTCCCGGAAGCAGCCCGTCGACCAGGTCCGCGAGGAGACTGCGGTTGGCGTCGAGACCGACGAGGAGGGCGTCCAGCCAGTCCCGGCCATGCTCGAAGGCGGCCGTGTGGGCGATGACGCCGAGGTGGCTGGGACCGTGGCTGACCTCCTCGGGAAGCCTTGCCAAGTCAGCGACAGCCTCGGGACCGGCCACCAACAGGGCGGCTTTTAGGCCGGCGAGGTTCCAACCCTTGGACGCCGAATACAGCGCGAATGCGTCTTCGGCGCCCGGGACGCTGAGGTATGGGACGAACTCCGCGCCGTTCAGAACGAGCGGCGCGTGGATCTCATCGGAGATCACCCGCACGCCATGCTGTCGGGCAAGTGCCGCCACCGCCGTCAGCTCCTCACGCGTGTGCGCCGTCCCGGTCGGGTTGTGCGGATTGGCCAGCAGTAATACGGACCGCGGCGAGTCGCACCGAGCGAAGGCGTCGGCCAGCGCGTCAAGGTCGAGCCGACCCTCTGAGCTGAGAGGCGCCTCCACCAGCCGCCGGTCGGCGTGGGTCACGAACGCGTAGAACGGTGCATAGACCGGTGAGCAGACGATGACCGCGTCGCCGGGATCGGTGATCAGCCGCAGCGTCTCGACGATCCCCATCATCACATCCGGAACGATCGCAGCCCGCTCGACCGCAACACCGTCCCACCCCCACCGGACGGCAGCGAAGTCAGCGACGGCCTCGGCATACGCGTAGCCGCTGGGATAGCCGGTGTCACCGAGTGCGACCGCGCGATGCAGGGGCTCGGCCACCGCCGGGGCGAGCAGAACGTCCATCTCGGCCACCCACAGCGGCAACACGTCACGGGGATGGGTGGTCCACTTCATGCTCGTGCGAGCCCGGAGCTGCTCCAGGGTCAGCTGCTCCAGCGGGTTGGGAACGCGGGAGTCGACCTGTGTGTCCATGCCCGCAACGCTACGAGAACAAGCCCGCAAACTGTTCGCCTCTTTTGCCCACACATGCGCCCGGAGCGGTAGGTTTCCTGAGATGGACGCGACGGACCGCAAAATTCTTGCTGAGCTGCAGGTAGACGGGCGGCTGACTCTCACCGACCTCGCCGACCGGGTGAACCTCAGCATCTCCCGCTGCCAACGCCGGGTGCGTGAACTAGAAACCAACGGCGCCATCCGCGGCTACCGCGCCATCATCGACCCCGCCGCG
>DATIAB010000067.1:0-6241 GCA_035458265.1 Ornithinibacter sp.
GCGCCCTACGCTGGCCCGATGACGACCAACGGTGAGGAACGCGCCGTCGGCGCGCTGACGGCATCCGGCATCCCGTTCGACGTGACGCGGCACGGGCGCGTCGGCTCGCTGGCGGAAGCGGCGGCGGCCCGCGGTGTGGAGCCGCGCGACATCGTCAAGACGCTCGTGGTGCGGCGAGGCGAGGGCGACTTCCTGTTCGTGCTCGTGCCCGGCGACCGGGAGATCTCGTGGCCGAAGCTGCGCGCCCACCTCGGGGTGAGCCGCCTGTCGATGCCGGACGCCGCGACCGCGCTCGAGGTGACCGGCTACGAGCGCGGCACGATCACGCCGTTCGGGTCGAGCACGGCGTGGCCGGTGGTGGCCGACCTGACGATGGCCGGGCGCGTGATGTCGTTCGGGGCGGGGGCCCACGGCGTGGCCGCGACCGTCGACGCGGATGCCGCGCTGGTCGCCCTGGGTGCCGACGTCGCTGACGTCACCGACCCCGCCTACCCCGCCTACCCCGCCTAGAGCCCCGTTCGCGGAGGGTGGGGGGTCAGGACTCCCGCATCGGGATGCGGACGCCCTGTTCGGCCGCGGTGCGCTCGGCGATGTCGTAGCCCGCGTCGACGTGACGGATGACGCCCATGGCCGGGTCGTTGGTGAGCACCCGCTCGAGCTTCTGCGCCGCGAGGTCGGTGCCGTCGGCCAGGGAGACCTGCCCGGCGTGCAGCGACCGCCCGATGCCCACCCCGCCGCCGTGGTGGATCGACACCCACGACGCGCCGGATGCCGTGTTGACCAGCGCGTTGAGCAGCGGCCAGTCGGCGATGGCGTCCGAACCGTCGAGCATCGACTCGGTCTCGCGGTAGGGGCTGGCCACCGACCCGGTGTCGAGGTGGTCGCGGCCGATGACGATCGGCGCCTGCACCGCACCGGTGCGCACGAGGTCGTTGAACGCCAGCCCCGCCTTGTCGCGCTCACCCTGCCCGAGCCAGCAGATGCGCGCCGGAAGGCCCTGGAAGGCGATGCGCTCCTGCGCCCCGCGCATCCACTTGTGCAGCCGGTCGTTGTCGGGGAAGAGGTCGAGCACGGCCTTGTCGGTGGCCGCGATGTCCCGGGGGTCGCCCGAGAGGGCGGCCCAGCGGAAGGGACCCTTGCCCTCGCAGAACAGGGGCCGGATGTAGGCCGGCACGAAGCCCGGGAAGTCGAACGCGCGCTCGCAGCCGCCCTGACGGGCCTCGTCGCGGATGGAGTTGCCGTAGTCGAAGACCTCCGCCCCGGCATCCATGAAGTCGACCATCGCCTGCACGTGCCTGGCCATCGAGGTGCGGGCCCGGTCGGTGAACTCCTCGGGCTTCTTCTCGGCCAGCTCGGCCCACTCCTCGAGCTCGACGCCCTCGGGCAGGTAGGAGAGCGGGTCGTGGGCACTCGTCTGGTCGGTGACGACGTCGATCGGCACACCACGGCGCAGCAGCTCGGGGAAGACCTCGGCGGCGTTGCCGACGACGCCCACCGACCAGGCGCGCCGCTCGGCCTTGGCGCGCAGCACCTTCTCCACGGCGTCATCGAGGTCGTGGGCCACCTCGTCGAGGTAGCGGTGCTCGACCCGGCGGTGCAGCCGGGCCGGGTCGACGTCGACGATGAGGCAGACGCCCTCGTTCATCGTCACGGCCAGCGGCTGGGCGCCGCCCATGCCACCGCACCCCCCGGTCAGGGTCAACGTGCCGGCCAGGGTGCCGCCGAAGCGCTTCTCGGCCACCGCGGCGAAGGTCTCGTAGGTGCCCTGGACGATGCCCTGGGTGCCGATGTAGATCCACGACCCGGCCGTCATCTGGCCGTACATGGTCAGACCGAGGTGCTCCAGGCGGCGGAACTCGGGCCAGGTGGCCCAGTCGCCGACGAGGTTGGAGTTGGCGATGAGCACGCGCGGCGCCCACTCGTGCGTCTGCATGACCCCGACCGGCCGTCCCGACTGCACGAGCATCGTCTCGTCGGCCTTGAGGGTGGTGAGCGTGCGCACCATCGCGTCGAACGACTTCCAGTCACGCGCGGCCCGGCCGGTGCCGCCGTAGACGACGAGGTCGTCGGGACGCTCGGCGTTCTCGGGGTCGAGGTTGTTCATGAGCATCCGCAGCGGGGCCTCGGTCGACCACTGGCGGGCCGTGAGGGTGGTGCCGCGGGGGCTGCGCACGGGGCGGGCGCCGTCCATGTCGTTCTCCTTGGGTCGCGTTCTTCTGGCGTTTCTTCTGGCGTTGAGTGCGGGGGTGGTTGTCCTGGCGACCACCTGCGCACTCAGGGCCGGTCGATGAGGGGGTGGTGCAGGGTCAGGCGAGGGGGCCGGTCTCGGACTCGGCGGCCCGGCGGATGCTGCCGTCGAGGACGAGGTCGTGGGCCGTCTCGATCTCGGGGGCGAGGTAGCGGTCGGGGCCGGGGCGGCCGGCATCCGACGCCGTGAGGCACGCGACGACGGCTGCGGTCGCGGGCGCCGGTTCGAGCGGGGCCCGGAGCTGGATGCCGCGCGCGGCCGTGAGCACCTCGACCGCCAGCACGCGGGTCAGGCCGTCGACGGACCGGCGCAGCTTGCGCGCGGCCGACCAGCCCATCGAGACGTGGTCCTCCTGCATCGCCGAGCTGGGGATCGAGTCCACGGATGCCGGGACCGCGAGCCGCTTGAGCTCGGAGACGATCGCGGCCTGGGTGTACTGAGCGATCATGTGGCCGCTGTCGACACCGGGGTCGTCCGCGAGGAAGGGTGGCAGCCCGTGGTTGCGTGCCTTGTCGAGGAAGCGGTCGGTTCGCCGCTCGGACATCGACGCGACGTCCGCGGCGATGATCGCGAGGAAGTCGAGCACGTAGGCCACCGGCGCGCCGTGGAAGTTTCCGTTGCTCTCGACGCGGCCGTCCGGGGTGACGACGGGGTTGTCGACCGCTGACGCGAGCTCCCAGCCGGCGACGCGGGAGGCGTGGTCGAGGGTGTCACGGGCCGCCCCCGTCACGATCGGGGCGCATCGCAGGGAGTACGCGTCCTGAACGCGGGTGCATGCCTCCGTGCGGTGGCTCTCGCGAATTCCGCTGTGCGACATCATCTTTCGGATGTTGCTCGCCGACACTGCTTGACCGGGCTGGGGCCTCAGCGCGTGCAGGTCAGCGGCGAAGACGTCGTCGGTGCCGAGGAGCCCTTCGACCGACATGGCGGTCGCGACGTCGGCGACGACGAGCAGCTGACGCAGGTCGTGGATGGCCAGGCACAGCATGCCGAGCATGCCGTCGGTGCCGTTGATGAGGGCGAGCCCCTCCTTCTCCTCGAGCTCGACGGGCTCGATGCCGGCGGCGGCCAGCGCGTCCGCGGCCGTTGTCCGGTCTCCTCCCGCGTCGCGCACGTGACCCTCGCCCATGAGGGCCAGCGCGCAGTGCGAGAGCGGGGCGAGGTCTCCGGAGCAGCCGAGGGAACCGTACTCGTGCACGACGGGGGCGATGCCGGCGTTGAGCACGGCGACATACGTGGTGAGGGTCTCCTCGCGGATGCCGGTGCGACCGGTTGCGAGGGTGGAGATGCGCAGCAGCATCAGGGCGCGCACGACCTCGCGCTCGACCTCGGGGCCGGAGCCGGCCGCGTGGGACCGGACGAGCGAGCGCTGCAGCTGGCGGCGCATCGCGGTGGGGATGTGACGGGTGGCGAGCGCCCCGAAGCCGGTGGACACGCCGTAGTGCGGCTCGGTGTCGTCGGCCAGGGCGCGGATGACCTCGCGGGTGCGGCGCACCTCGGCGAGCGAGTCGTCGGCGAGGATGACCGGGGCGCCGTGGCGGGCGACGCGGACGACCTCGTCGATGGTCAGGGGCCCGGTGCCGACGGTGACGGGTTCGAGGCCCGGGCGGGCGTCGGCGGCCGACCTCGTGGACGCCGAGCCGCGGGCGTCCGAGTACGGCGAGGGCATCCCAGACATCAGCTCCTGGGCCCGCAAGGTCGTGTCAGGGGTGCTGGCTTCGCTCATGCGATCCATTGCAGCGTCACCAGGCCACCCTGCACAGGTGCGCGTCCGGGATACCGTCTCGGTGCCGAGACTGCTTGTCAACGAAGGCGACGCCGGCGGCCGTGGACCATGGTGGTGCGGTCCTGGGGCCGAGCGCACGCGTCCGACCCGAGAATCCTGCCAACCGGCCCACAAGTCGATGAACATGTTTCGACACCTTGGCTAGACAGCGACATCCCGCGTTTGAGCTATTGAGGGTGTTGATGCCATCATCGTGTGATATCGCGCATGTTCCTGTGCCCTTGCGCGGCCGAGAGTGACGCCCCGTTCCCACCCCTGACCGCGAAAGGCCCACCATGCGCGCACGTACGAAGAGGTCCAGTGTCATTGGAGCGGCGGCCTGCCTGGCCCTCGTGGCCGCCGGCGCCACTGCGCCCTCCGCAGGCGCAGCGCCGGTCGGCTGCAGCTACTTCAAGGGCGCGACGATCACGGCAAACTACGTGTCCATCTCGGCGGCGTTGACTGCGGGTGACACCATCACGGCCAAGGTGTCACCGGCAACGACCGGAGACAAGGTCATCCTCAGCACAGCGGCGGGCATGAGCATCATCTTCAAGGACGCCGAGGCGAGCACGGGAGTCGTCTTCAAGGCCCCGGCCACCCAGACCTACAACCTCGGCTACTCTTTCGAGGCTGCCGGGGTACGACCCACCAGCCTGACGTACTCGTTCACCGCCACCTGCTCGACGACGACGGTCGCCCCGGCTCCCCTGCCGACCACGAAGCCCGTCAAGGGCAAGCGGCCGTAGTCGGCCTGGTCGCACCGAGTCGGCGCCAGGATCAGGCGGGGCGGGTCGACGCGACGAGAGCTGCGTAGCGCCCATCGATTGCCATCAGGTCGTCGTGCGGCCCCGACTCCACGAGCCGCCCTGAGTCGAGCACCGCGATGTGGTCGGCGTCGCGCACCGTCGACAGCCGGTGGGCGATCGTGATGGTCGTGCGGCCGCGGGCCAGGTCGTCGAGTGCCCGCTGCAGGGCGCGCTCGGTCGAGGTGTCGAGCGCACTCGTCGCCTCGTCGAGCACGAGCACGGGCGGGTCGCGCAGGATGGTCCGAGCCACCGCGAGCCGCTGCTGCTCACCCCCGGAGAAGCGGTGCCCGCGAGCCCCCACCACGGTCTCCAGGCCGTCAGGCAGGGAGGCCACGAGGTCGGCCACCTGGGCCGCGGCCAGCGCCGCCCACAGCTCGCCCTCGCTCGCCTCGGGCCGGGCGAGCAGCAGGTTGTCGCGCACCGACGCGTGCACGAGATAGCTCTCCTGGGACACCACACCGACCACTGACGCGAGCACGTCCGGGTCCAGGTCGCGCACGTCGACGCCGTCGACGGTGACGCGCCCGGCATCCGGGTCGTGCAGGCGGGCGAGCAGCCCCGCGACGGTCGACTTGCCCGAGCCGGTCGGCCCGACGAGGGCGAGCGTCGACCCGGCGGGCACCGACAGCGAGAGGCCCGACACGGCATCCCGGTCGGCGCCGGGGTAGCGCAGCGTGACGCCGTCGATGCGCACGTCGCCCTGCACGGATGCCGGGTCGAGCGGCACCGGACGGGCCGGCGCGGGGACGTCGGGGACGAGGTCGAGGTACTCGAAGACCCGCGAGAACAGCGCCATCGACGCGACCCACTGCGCCCCGACGTTGAGCAGCCCCGTGAGCGGGCGGAAGATCCCGGCCTGGAGCGTCGTGAAGGCGACGAGCGTGCCGATCGTCATTCCGCTCGACGTCGCCGGCAGCCCGGCGGCGAGGTAGACGAGTGCGGGGATCACGGCGAAGACGATCTGCATCGTGGCCATCCGCCAGCGCCCGGCCAGCTGTGAGCGCAGCTCGAGGTCGACGAGCTCGTGCGAGGTGGTCGAGAACCGTTCGGCGTTGCGGCTCGAGGTGCCGAGCGTCTTGGCCAGGCGCACCCCGCTGACCGAGAGCCCCTCGTCGATCTGGTGGTTGAGGTCGGCGAGATGGCGCTGCTGCTGGGCGGTCACGGCGCGGCGGATGAGCGCGACCTTGCGGGTGAGCCACAGAGCCGGCGGGATGACGAGCAGCGACAGCAGGGCCAGCCGCCACGAGAGCGCGACCATCGCGACGGCCGTGGCGACGGCGGTCGTGAGGTTCGCGGCGATCGACGTGGCGGTCGACGTGACGACGCCCTGCATCCCGTTGACGTCGTTGGTGAGGCGCGACTGCACCTCTCCGCCGCGGGTGCGGGTGAAGAAGCCGAGCGACTGGCGCTGCAGGTGGG
>DATIAB010000068.1:0-7621 GCA_035458265.1 Ornithinibacter sp.
AACATCGCCGCCGTGACCGACGCCGAGTTCGAGGCTCAGGTCCTCAAGTCCGACAAGCCCGTCCTCGTCGACTTCTGGGCAGAGTGGTGCGGCCCGTGCCGCCAGGTCGCCCCGATCCTCGACGAGCTCAACGCCGAGCACGGCGACAAGCTGACGTTCCTCAAGATGAACGTCGACGAGAACCCGGTGACCCCCTCGTCCTACCGCGTCACCGGCATCCCGACGATCAACGTCTACCAGGGCGGCGAGGTCGTGAAGTCGATCGTGGGCGCCAAGCCCAAGGCCGCGCTCCTCAAGGAGCTCGACGGGATCATCTGATCCCCTTCAGTCGCGTGAGGCGACCCGCACCGATCCGATCGGGCGGGTCGCCTTCTGCGTGGGGCGGACGACCCCCCACACCTTCTCCAGCGCCAGCTCGACCTCGTCCTTCCAGCTCAGCGCGGTACGCAGCTCCATCCGCATCCGCGGGGTCGTCGGGTGGGCCCGCTGGGTCTTGAACCCCACGCTGCCGAGGAACTCGGCCGGCAGCACGCAACCGACCGTCTGCCCGCGGGTGTCGCCGTACGCCTCGATCGCCGTGTGGCCGCGCTCGACCAGGTCCGCGGCCATCGCCTGGACGAGCATCCTGCCGAGCCCACCGCGCCGGAGGCCCGGCTCGACCCACGCCGTGGCCGCGATGATGGCGTCGGGCGAGCCCGGAGCCGTGGGCAGGCTCGCCGCCCCGGGCAGCCGCGCCGCGGGGGCGTACACGATGTGCCCGACCGTGCGCCCGTCGAGTCGTACGACGCGTCCGCAGGAGCCCCAGTCGCGCAGGGTCGTCGAGAGCCAGCTCTCCTTCTCCGCGATCCGCTCGTCGTGGTCGAGCCGGGCCCGGTCGACGGGCGTGAGCTCCCAGAACAGGCACGAGCGCACCGGATCGGCCAGCTCCGCGAGGTGGTCGACCGTCAGGCGAGCGGTCTTGCGTGACACGCGTCCCATGCTAGACGCGTACGGCGCCTGACAGGATGGAGCGTGCGCCCGATCCGACAGAGCAAGAAGCTGCAAGGTGTCCGCTACGACGTGCGCGGGCCGATCCTGGTCGAGGCGCAGCGGCTCGAGGCCGAGGGACACCGGATCCTCAAGCTCAACATCGGCAACACCGCACCGTTCGGCTTCGAGGCGCCCGAGCAGATCCTCGCCGACATGATCCACCACCTGCCGCAGTCGCAGGGCTACGCCGACAGCCAGGGCATCTGGTCGGCCCGCACCGCCGTCATGCACTACTACCAGTCCCACGGCCTGCGCGACGTCGGCGTCGAGGACATCTTCATCGGCAACGGCGTCTCCGAGCTCATCTCGATGGTGCTGCAGGCGTTCGTCGACGACGGCAACGAGATCCTGGTGCCGGCGCCCGACTACCCGCTGTGGACCGGTGCGGTGACGCTCGCCGGCGGGCTGCCGGTGCACTACCGGTGCGACGAGGAGAACGACTGGAACCCGGACCTCGCCGACATCGAGTCGAAGATCACCGAGAACACCCACGCCATCGTCATCATCAACCCCAACAACCCCACGGGTGCCGTCTACAGCGAGGAGACGGTCAAGGCGCTCGTCGACATCGCCCGCCGGCACCACCTCGTCGTGATGGCCGACGAGATCTACGAGAAGATCCTCTTCGAGGACGCGCAGCACCACCACGCAGCGACGTACGGCGGCAACGACGTGCTGTGCCTGACGTTCTCAGGGCTGTCGAAGGCCTACCGGGTGTGCGGCTACCGTGCCGGCTGGGTGATGATCTCCGGTCCCAAGGAGATCGCGACCGACTTCCTCGAGGGGCTCACGCTCATCGCCAACATGCGGATGTGCGCCAACGTCCCGGCCCAGCACGCCATCCAGACCGCCCTGGGTGGCTACCAGTCCATCGAGGAGCTCATCGGCCCCGGTGGTCGCTTCTACGAGCAGTCGATGCTCGCCCACCGGCTCCTCAACGAGATCCCCGGCGTCAGCAACGTCAAGCCGCGGGGCGCGCTCTACTGCTTCCCCCGGCTCGACCCGGACGTCTACCCCATCGACGACGACCAGGACTTCGTCATCGACCTCCTGCGCGCGAAGAAGATCCTCGTCACGCACGGGACGGGCTTCAACTGGCCCGACCCCGACCACTTCCGGCTCGTCACCCTGCCGGAGGCGTCAGTCCTCGAGGAGGCCATCGGCCGGATCGCCGACTTCCTCGCCACGCGACGCTGATCACGAAGGGTCGCGGTGGGGAGTCGCCTGACCCTGGGTCCGTCGGTAAGCAGTCGGCCGTCGCGAGCGTCGTCCGGCGCGTGCGATGGCAAGGCGGACGAGCGAAGGCGTGGCGGAGCCACGTCGAGTCGAGGACAACGCAGCCAGCGGGCGTGCAGGGCGGCGCGCAGCGGGCCGAGTGCTCACCGACGTGCCCTAGGCTCCTCGCCATGCGCGATGTGACCTACCCCCCGATCATCGTCACGGCCAAGACGGCCTTCAAGCTCCTCGGCCAACGCATCCGGTTGTCCGGCACCGAGCACGTGCCGCGCGAGGGTGGCGTGCTGCTGGCCTACAACCACGTCGGGTACGTCGACTTCGTCTACGGCGGCCTGGCAGCGAACCCGTCCGGTCGGCTGGTGCGCTTCATGGCCAAGCGCGAGCTGTTCGACCACCGGTGGGTCGGCCCGCTCATGCGGTCGCTGCACCACATCGAGGTCGACCGGGGCGACGGGCTCGACAGCTTCCGCACCGCGGTCGACTACCTCCGCCAGGGCGAGGCCGTCGGGATCTTCCCCGAGGCCACGATCTCCCGCGCCATGGAGCTGAAGGAGTTCAAGTCCGGAGCCGTGCGCATCGCGGCGGAGGCAGGCGTACCCCTCGTTCCGGTCATCATGTGGGGCACCCAGCGCATGATGACCAAGGACCACCCCCGTGACTTCTCCCGGGGCAAGACCATCGCCATCACCGTCGGTGAG
Source organism: Ornithinibacter sp. (assembly GCA_035458265.1). Classification (GTDB taxonomy): domain Bacteria; phylum Actinomycetota; class Actinomycetes; order Actinomycetales; family Dermatophilaceae; genus Fodinibacter. The sequence goes on from DATIAB010000068.1 coordinate 2,964, forward strand.
CCGATGTACCCGACCGGTGACAACCCCGTCGGTGACACCGCTCGCCTGCACGCCCAGATGTCGCAGATGCTCCGCGACACCGTCGCCGCCTACCCCGCGGACGAGCAGCCGCCGGGCTCCTGGTGGGTGCCCGCCTCGATGGGCGGCTCGGCCCCCACCCTCGAGGAGGCGGCCCGCCTCGACGCGGAGGAGAAGCGCGAGCGCGCCCGCAAGCGCGCCGCGAAGCGCGCGAAGAAGACAAAACGCTAGGTCGTCAGGTCGATCTGTCGACACGTCGATGAGTTGCTTTGTCGACAATGAGCGCGGTTGATTCGATCTGAGCGTCGCCCTTCAAGGATTCCTCGCTCCCCCAAAGGGGTTTCGACGCGCTCGTACGACCTCGTGCCTCGGTCGTGTCGCTCGCTCAACCTGGCCAAGCCCACGCCGACCACTCGTTCCTCGTGGTCGGCTGCTCGTCACATCAGATCGGGCGGTCGTCGCGGTTGCGCGGGTCCATGATGTCGACGATGCGGCGGAGGTCGTCGAGGCTGGCGAACTCGACGGTGATCTTGCCCTTGGCCTTGCCCAGGTCGACCTTGACGCGTGTCTCCAGGCGGTCGGAGAGGCGGTCCGCCAGCTCGTCGAGGCCAGGAGCGACGGGCTTGTTCCGCATGACACGAGGAGCGGCCTCGTCAGCGGCCCCGACGGACACGATCTCCTCGAGGCCTCTCACCGAGATGCCCTCCGCCGTCACCCGGGCCGCGAGGCGGTCCTGGAGACCCGCATCGTCCACCGACAGCAGGGCGCGCGCGTGCCCGGCCGACAGGACGCCGGCCGCGACGCGACGCTGGACCGCGGGGGAGAGCTTGAGCAGGCGCAGCGTGTTGGAGATCTGCGGGCGCGACCGGCCGATGCGGTGGGCGAGCTCCTCGTGCGTGCAGCCGAAGTCCTCGAGGAGCTGACCGTAGGCGGCCGCCTCCTCGAGCGGGTTGAGCTGGGAGCGGTGCAGGTTCTCGAGCAGCGCGTCGCGCAGCATGTCGTCGTCGTCCGTCTCGCGGACGATCGCCGGGATGGTGTCCCGGCCGGCCTGCTGGGAGGCCCGCCACCGCCGCTCGCCCATGATCAGCTCGTAGGCGTCCTCGCCCGTGCGTCGTACGACGACGGGCTGGAGGAGGCCGACCTCGCGGATCGAGTGCACCAGCTCGGCGAGCGCCTCCTCCTCGAAGACCTGGCGCGGCTGGCGGGCGTTGGGACGGACCTGCGCGATGGGCAGCTCGGCGAAGTAGGCGCCGGCCGCCTGTCCACCCGCCACCTGCGCACCGTCGACACCGGCGCCGGATGACGTCGGCCCGCCGTTGCGCTCACCCAGGGACGGCGCCGCGTCCGCCGCGGTCGCTGTCGAGGCCGGCGCGGTCGTCGTCGATGCTGGCGGCTGGCTGGGGGCGGTGGGGATCAGCGAGCCCAGGCCACGACCCAGGCCCCGGCGGGGTGCGTTGCTGCTCATCCGTGGACCTCACTCATGCCGGGGCTCCCTTGCTGGCGATCTCGCGGGCGGCCTCCAGGTAGGAGAGTGCTCCCGCCGACGCCGGATCGTAGGTCATCACGGTCTGCCCGTAGGACGGCGCCTCCGAGACGCGCACCGACCGGGGGACCGCGGTCTTGAGCACCTGGTCGCCGAAGTGGCCGCGCACCTCGTCGGCCACCCCCGCGGCCAGGCGCGTGCGGGCGTCGTACATCGTCAGGAGGATCGTGGAGATGGTCAGGCGCGGGTTGAGGTGCTGGCGCACCATCTCGACCGTCTCCAGCAGCATCCCGAGCCCCTCGAGGGCGTAGTACTCGGCCTGGATCGGGATGAACATCTCCCGCCCAGCCACGAGCGCGTTCAACGTGAGCAGCCCGAGCGACGGCGGACAGTCGACGAGCACGTAGTCGAAGCGCTCCTCGCCCACCTCGGCGGCAGTGCCCACCAGCGGGTGGCCGGTGATCGCGCGGTCCAGGCGCTGCTCGCGCGCGACGACGCTGACGAGCTCGATCTCGGCGCCCGCGAGGTCGATGGTCGCCGGCACGACCCACAGGCCGGGGAGGTCGGCGGACTCGGTCATCACGTCCGCGAGAGGAGCGCCCTCGACCAGCATGTCGTACGTCGACGGGACGCCCCGGTGGTGCTCGATGCCGAGGGCCGTGGAGGCATTGCCTTGCGGGTCCAGGTCGATGACCAGCACCTTCTGACCCAGCTGGGCGAGGCCGGCGGCCACGTTCACCGTGGACGTGGTCTTGCCGACGCCGCCCTTCTGGTTGGCGACGACCAGGACGCGCGTGCCGTCCGGCCGGGGGACGCCCTGCCGTCGGAGACCACCGGTGCGCGCCAGCACCGAGTGCTGGGCTGCCTGCGCCAGGGGGGTCGCGTGATCGGCGAAGTCGGTGTCCTGGCCCGCGAGATCGCCCGCGGTACGCACCTGCCACGAGGGTCGTGTTTCACGTGAAACGTCCCCCGCGCTGGTTTCACGTGAAACCGAACCGTCATCCCCGTCCTGTGGACGAACACCCTCATTCTGTGGATATTCGCGCTCAGCGGGGGCATTCGAGGCGGTGGAAAACGGGTACGGCGCATCGTCCGTCCTGCGCCAACCCGTGTTGTCGCTGGGGCCCTGGCTCAACTCAGCTCACCTCTCGCTTGACCGACGACCGGTCTCGACGCCCGGAACGCCGCTTGGCAACGCGGGCAAGGGGCCAACCTATCCGGGACGGGTCCGCCCACGGCACCCGCACCACCGTGGTGGGCGGGTCGACCAGCCCGGTGCCCACCTCGAAGACCTCCGGGGTACCGCACCGCCACGCGGTCAGGAAGCCCTGCGCCTGGTCGATCTCCTCGTGGATCGACCGGCCCTTCATGGCGATGGTCGCACCGGTTGGCGCAACGAGCGGCATCGACCAGCCCAGCAATCGCTCGAGGGGAGCGACCGCTCGCGACGTGACGACGTCGAACGTCGACTGTCCGTGGAGGTCCTCCGCGCGGCCGCGGATCACCGTCACGTGGGAGAGCCCGAGCTCGGACACGACCTCGTCGAGGAACGTCGTACGCCGCAGCAGGGGCTCGACCAGCGTCACGGCGAGGTCCGGGCGCGCGATGGCCAGCACGAGACCGGGCAGGCCGGCGCCGGTGCCGATGTCGCACACCGACGCCCCCTCCGGGACGGCCTCACCCAGCACCGCCGAGTTGAGGACGTGGCGAACCCAGAGGCGCGGAGCCTCGCGGGGACCGATCAGCCCGCGCAGCACGCCCTCCGTCGCGAGCAGCTCCGTGTAGCGCTCCGCCAACGGAAGCCGGTCGGACGCGAACACCCTCCGCGCCTCGGGAGGCACGGAGGGTGTTTCACGTGAAACGTCGTCGCTCACGCCGGCAGGATCACCACGTGTCGCTTGGGCTCCGCGCCCTCCGACTCCGACGTCAGCCCGGCCGCGGCCACCGCGTCGTGGACCACCTTGCGCTCGAAGGCGCTCATCGGCTCCAGCGACACGGACTCTCCCGACGCCCGCACCTCAGCGATCGAGGTCTCCGCGAGGGCCACGAGCCGCTCGCGCTGCTGGGCGCGGTGACCGTCGATGTCGAGCATGAGCCGGGACCGCTCTCCGGTCTCGCGGTAGACGGCCAACCGGGTCAGCTCCTGGAGCGCCTCCAGCACCTCACCGTTGCGTCCGACGAGCTGGCTCAGGTCGGCGCCGCCGATCTGCACGCTCGCACGGTCGCCCTCGACGTCCATGTCGAGGTCACCGTCGAGGTCGGCGATGTCGAGGAGCTCCTCGAGGTAGTCCGCGGCGATGTCGCCCTCGTGCTCGAGGCGCTGCACCTTGGACGGGCGAGCCGCGGCCTCGGCGCTCGTCTCCGCGCTCGCGGTCTCGGTGGTCGCCTCGGCGGTGGTCGCCTCGGTGGTGGTCTCGCCGTCGGTCAACTGCTCACTCACGGGTGTCTCCTGCTTCTCGGTCAGGTCGGACGACACCCTTGCGAGCGTCGTCAGGGATGTCTGGGTCAGCGCTTCTTCTTGTTGCGCTGGGCCTTGGTCTGGCGGTGCGGCTGCTGCCGGGTCTGCGACTTCTCGGCACGACGCGCCTCGGCCTCAGCCGCGAGGCGCTCCTCCTCGATCTGCGCGGGCGTCTTCAGACCCTTGCGTGCAGCCTTGGCGCGGTCCCGCTGCTCCTTGGCATCGGCCGCCGGCGTGCCGGGGGCCGGGTTGTTGCGGATGACGTAGAACTGCTGGCCCATGGTCCACAGGTTCGACGTGGTCCAGTAGAAGAGGACGCCGATCGGGAACGCGATGCCGCCGACGGCGAAGACGACCGGCAGGACGTAGAGGAGCATCTTCTGCTGCTGCGCGTAGGGGCCCGAGAGCGCGTCGGCCGGCATGTTCTTGCTCATCAGCTGGCGCTGGGTGAGGAAGGTCGTCGCCGTCATCGCGAGGACGAGCACCGCGGCGAGCACGCGCACGCCGATGTCGTCGGTGTTGAGGAAGGTGTCGGAGATCTTCGCTCCGAGGAAGACCGCGTCACCGAACTGCTCGTTGAGCTCCACGGTCATGAGCCCGCGCTCGACCTCGGGGTTCTTCGCGGCCTGGTCGATCAGCCGGAACAGCGCGAGGAAGATCGGCATCTGCAGCAGGATCGGCAGGCAGGACGCGAACGGG
>DATIAB010000069.1:0-3209 GCA_035458265.1 Ornithinibacter sp.
CTTCGCCTCACCCGCCGAGCGCGACATGTTCGTCACCGTGCAGACGGTCTCCGGGGTCGGCCCGCGACTCGCGCTGGCGATGTTGTCGGTCATGGGGCCGAGCGAGCTCGCGGCCGCGCTCGCGTCCGGCGACAGCAAGGCTCTCACGTCGATCCCCGGCATCGGGGTGAAGTCGGCGCAGCGGCTCGTGCTGGAGCTGCGTGACAAGGTCGGCGCCATCCCCGGCGCCGCGTCGGCGGCCGGTCCGGGCAGGGCCGCGACCCGCCCCGGTGACGAGCCGTGGAAGACGCAGGTCGCCGAGGCCCTCGTCGGCTTAGGGTGGTCGGCCAAGCAGTCCTCGGATGCCGTGGAGCGCGTTGCCGGGTCCGCCCCCGCTGACGCCGACATCGCCGCCTACCTGCGCCTGGCCCTGCGGGAGCTGCGGCCGTGAGCCGCGGGGGGCGCGAGCGCGGGTTCGCGAGCGAGCTCGTCGAGGCCGACAGCTCTGACGGCCACTCGGAACGGCAGGGCGGCTTCGACAGCGACGGCTCCTACGAGGCCACCGCACGAGTCGTCGATCCCGGACGCTCCGACGACGACCGCGTCGTCGAGGCGGCCCTGCGACCCCGACGGCTGGCCGAGTTCCCCGGGCAGCCCCGGGTGCGCGACCAGCTCGGTCTCGTCCTCGAGGCCGCTCGTCGGCGCGGACGGCCGCCGGACCACGTCCTGCTCTCGGGCCCACCCGGCCTGGGCAAGACAACGCTGGCGATGATCGTCGCCGCCGAGCTCGAGCGGCCGTTGCGGCTCACGAGCGGCCCGGCGATCCAGCACGCTGGCGACCTCGCGGCGGTGCTGTCCTCGCTCGACGAGGGCGAGGTGCTCTTCCTCGACGAGATCCACCGGATGAGCCGCTCCGCCGAGGAGATGCTCTACCTGGCCATGGAGGACTTCCGCGTCGACGTCATCGTCGGCAAGGGCCCCGGGGCGACCGCGATCCCGCTCGAGCTGCCGCCCTTCACCGTCGTGGGGGCGACGACCCGTTCCGGGCTGCTGCCGGCGCCCCTGCGCGACCGCTTCGGGTTCACCGCCCACCTGGACTACTACGACGTCGCCGACCTCGTGACGATCCTGCACCGCTCGGCCGGCCTCCTCGGGGTCGAGGCCGACGCGGCCGGCATCCGCGAGATCGCGGGTCGCTCGAGGGGAACGCCCCGCATCGCCAACCGGCTGCTGCGCCGGGTGCGCGACTGGGCCCAGGTCCACGGTGAGGGGCACGTCGACCTCGAGGCCGCCCAGGTCGCGCTCGCGCTCTTCGACGTCGACGAGGTCGGCCTCGACCGCCTCGACCGGGCCGTGCTCGAGGCGCTGTGCCGCCGCTTCGGCGGCGGCCCCGTGGGCCTCTCGACGCTGGCCGTCGCCGTGGGGGAGGAGGCCGACACCGTGGAGACCGTGGCGGAGCCGTACCTCGTGCGCGAGGGGTACATCGTGCGCACCCCTCGAGGCCGGGCCGCATCACCGCGGGCGTGGACCCACCTGGGCATCACCCCGCCGCGCAGCGCGCCCCTGCAGGACCTCCTGCCGATCGACCCCGACGGCGACGACGGGTCGACCGGCCGCTTCGGACCCTGAGCCGGGGCACGCCGAGGACGGATGACGTTGGCCGGGGAGGAACCGTCACCTAGACTCAACCGTTGGCCCGGTGCGCCCGTGCCGCACCACCGCCTGCCACGAGCGGGCACCCTGACTTAAAGGACCGATCTCACTCATGTTCTCCGGCTCCGGCCTCGGCTACTTCGTCATCCTGCTCCTCCCGTTCCTGCTGCTGGTGTTCATGATGTTCACCCAGCGCAAGCGGGCCCAGCAGGTCCAGGCCCTCCAGGCCGGCCTGGCGGTGGGTGACGAGGTGGTGACGACCTCCGGCCTCTACGGCACGATCGTCGCCCTCGACGACCAGGTCGTCACGCTCGACACCGGCGCGGGAACCACCGTGCGCTACGACCGCCGTGCCATCGGCTCACGCGCGTCCGAGGTCGCCTGACCATGTCCGCCACGTCGCAGCGCTCCTACGCGCGCCGAGCCCTGCTCGCCCTCACCGTCCTCACGCTGGCTCTGACCGCGCTGCTCGCCGGCGCCCTGAACTGGTCGGACGCCCAGGCCACCCCGAAGCTCGGGCTGGACCTCAAGGGCGGCACCCAGATCATCCTGGAGCCGCAGACGGTGGAGGGCCAGACGGTCACCGCCGAGCAGCTCAACCAGGCCCGCGACATCATCGTGCAGCGCGTCGACGCCGGGGGTGTCTCAGGCGCCGAGGTCACCACCCAGGGTGACCGCAACATCGTCGTGAGCATTCCCGAGATTCCCACCCAGGAGGTGCGCGACTCGATCCGCAAGTCCTCCCAGCTGCAGTTCCGGCCGGTGCTCGCGATCGCGGCCGGGAGCCCGCAGCCGCAGCCCACGGCGTCGCCCACGGGCACGCAGGTCCCGGTGCCGTCGGGCAGCCCGTCGCCGTCCGCGACCCCGACCGTCGCGAGCAGCGCCTCGCCGACGAACAACAGCGCGGTTCCCGAGGCGCTCACGGCTCCGACCCCCTCGCCGACCGCGACGGCCAGCCCGTCGCCCAGCCCGAGCCCCAGCGCAAGCCCCACGGCACCAGGGGCGACGCCCACGGACGCGACCGACCTGGCCTGGATCACCCCCGAGCTCAGCGCCCAGTTCGAGCTGCTCGACTGCTCCGACCCCGAGGCCCTCGACGGGCTCATCGACGACCCCACCAAGCCCCTGGTCACCTGCCAGGACGACGGCTCGGCCAAGTACATCCTCGGCCCGGTCGTCGTCTCCGGCGACAAGATCAGTGACGCCACCTCGGGCTACCGCACCAACCAGCAGGGTGTGGTGACCAACGAGGTCGAGATCGCGCTCACGCTCAACGGTGAAGGTGCCGACCAGTACGCCGACATCAGCCGGACGATGGTCGGGCTGCCCGAGCCCCAGAACCAGCTCGCCGCCACCCTGGACTCGCGCGTCATCGTCGCGCCGCGCTTCAACGAGGCGATCCTCGACGGCCGGGCCAGCATCACCGGTGGCTTCACCCTCGAGGAGGCTCGCGCCCTGTCCGACCAGCTGAAGTTCGGTGCGCTGCCGCTGTCGTTCGTCGAGCAGACGAGCATCGACATCAGCCCGACCCTGGGTAGCGAGCAGCTGCGTTACGGCTTCATCGCGGGCCTCATCGG
>DATIAB010000070.1:0-8100 GCA_035458265.1 Ornithinibacter sp.
CTCATGAAGGTGGAGACGCACAACCACCCGACGGCGATCAGCCCGTTCCCGGGTGCGGCCACCGGCGCCGGCGGCGAGATCCGCGACGAGGGGGCGACGGGTCGTGGTTCGCAGCCCAAGGCCGGCCTCACCGGGTTCGCCGTGTCCAACCTGCACCTGCCCGGGCTCGAGGAGCCCTGGGAGAGTGAGGTCTACGGTGCGCCGGACCACATCGCGAGCCCGCTCGAGATCATGGTCGACGGGCCGATCGGGGCGGCCGCGTTCAACAACGAGTTCGGCCGGCCGGGCCTCGGCGGCTTCTTCCGCGTCTACGAGCAGACCGTCGACGGGGTGCGCCGCGGCTTCCACAAGCCGATCATGAGTGCCGGCGGCCTCGGCACGATCAGCGCCGACATGACGGACAAGATCATCTTCCCGGCGGGCACGCTGCTCGTCCAGATCGGCGGCCCCGGCATGCGCATCGGCATGGGGGGAGGAGCAGCGTCGTCGATGGCCGCCGGAGCCAACGCGGCCGAGCTCGACTTCGACTCGGTGCAGCGGGGAAACCCCGAGATCGAGCGACGCGCCCAGGAGGTCATCAACCACTGCTGGGGGCTCGGCGACGGCAACCCGGTGCTCGCGATCCACGACGTGGGGGCCGGGGGGCTGTCGAACGCCTTTCCCGAGCTCGTCGACGGTGCAGGGCTGGGGGCGCGGTTCGACCTGTCGAAGGTGCCGCTCGAGGAGTCCGGGCTCGCGCCCAAGGAAGCGTGGTGCAACGAGTCCCAGGAGCGCTATGTCGTTGCGCTGGAGCCCGGTTCGATCGGCCTCTTCGCTGCCCTGTGCGAGCGGGAGCGGTGTCCGTATGCCGTGGTGGGCGTCGCTCGGGATGACGGCCGCCTCGTGCTCGGGGACGGTCCGGACGACGTCGACGACGAGGACCGCCCCATCGACATGCCCATGGAGGTGCTGCTCGGGAAGCCACCGAAGATGGTGCGCGACGTGACGCGGGTGGCGCGGGACGCCGGCGAGCTCGACCTGTCGGGGCTCGAGCTCAAGGACGCGGCGTATGCCGTGCTCCGGCATCCGACGGTGGCCTCCAAGCGGTTCCTCGTGACGATCGCCGACCGCACCGTCGGTGGGCTGACGCACCGCGACCAGATGGTCGGGCCCTGGCAGGTGCCGGTGGCCGACGTCGCCGTGACCCTCGCCGACCACGGCGGGTTCGCGGGGGAGGCCATGGCGACCGGTGAGCGGATGCCGTTGGCCGCCGTGGACGCGCCGGCCTCCGGTCGCATGGCCGTGGGGGAGGCGCTGACCAACCTGCTCGCGGCGCCACTCGCAGGCCTGGCGGGAGTCAAGCTCTCCTGCAACTGGATGGCCGCCTGCGGCGAGGACGGCGAGGATGCCGCGCTCTTCGACACCGTCGAGGCCGTCGCGATGGTGCTGCTCCCCGAGCTCGGGGTGTCGGTGCCGGTCGGCAAGGACTCGCTGTCGATGCGCACCCGGTGGACGGACGACGCGACGGGGGAGGCCCGCCAGGTGACGTCTCCGGTGTCGCTCGTGGTGACGGCCTTCGCCTCGCTGCCGGACGTGCGCGGCACCTGGACCCCGCAGCTGCGGCCCGACTCCGCCCTGGTGCTGGTCGACCTCGGCGGTGGCCGCGACCGCCTCGGTGGCTCGATCCTGGCCCAGGTGAACGGGGTGTTCGGCGGGATCGGGCCCGACCTCGACGACGCGCAGCGGTTGCTGTCGCTCGTCGCGGCGCTGGCCGAACTTCGCTCTCGCGGAATCGAGGTGGCCTACCACGACCGGTCTGACGGCGGGCTGTGGGCAGCGACCTGCGAGATGGCGTTCGCCGGTGCCGTGGGCCTCCAGCTCGAGATCGCGTCCGTTGCTGCCCTCTTCGCCGAGGAGCTCGGGGTGGTGCTCGGCGTGCCGTCCGGCCGTGCCGCCGAGGTGCTGCAGGTGATGGCGGCCAACGGCCTCGGCGAGATGGCGACGGTCGTGGGGCGCACGGCATCCGACCGGCGTGTCCGCGTGTCCGTGGCAGGCGCCGGAGTGCTCGACGAGCCGCTGCGCGACCTCGCGCAGGTGTGGGACGAGGTGTCCTGGCGGATCGCGACGCTGCGCGACAACCCGGCGTGCGCGGCCGAGGAGCACGAGGCATTCGGCTCGGACACCGATCCCGGGTTGGTCGTCGCCCCGACCTTCGACCCGATCGATGACGTCGCGGCTCCCTACCTCAACCTCGGGGCCCGGCCGAGGGTCGCGATCCTGCGCGAGCAGGGTGTCAACAGCCACGTCGAGACGGCCTTCGCCTTCGACCGGGCCGGCTTCGACACCTACGACGTCCACATGACCGACCTGCAGGCGGGGCGGTTCGACCTCGCTGAGGTCGTCGGGCTCGTGGCGTGTGGCGGGTTCTCCTACGGCGACACCCTCGGCGCCGGCGAGGGCTGGGCGCGGTCCGTGCTGTTCGACGACCGGCTCACGCAGGGCTTCCACGACTTCTTCCACCGCAGCGACACCTTCGGGCTCGGCATCTGCAACGGCTGCCAGATGTTCGCCGCGCTGGCCGACCTCGTTCCGGGCGCTGAGGCCTGGCCGCGGTTCACCCGCAACCGGTCCGAGCAGTACGAGGCCCGGCTGACCCTGGTGGAGGTCCTCGACTCGCCGTCGATCCTCACCGTCGGGATGGCGGGCAGCCGCATCCCCATCGCCGTCGCGCACGGCGAGGGCTTTGCCGACTTCTCGGCCCGCGGAGACTCCGGCTCGGTCGACCGGGTGGCGAGGTTCGTCGACCACCACGGCGAGCCGGCGACGACCTACCCGTTCAACCCCAACGGCTCTCCGGACGGGCTGACCGCGGTGACCACCCCCGACGGCCGGTTCACGGCGATGATGCCGCACCCCGAGCGGGTCGCCCGCAACGCGCAGCTGTCGTGGACCTCGGCGCCGGTCGACGCCGAGAGCCCGTGGCTGCGGATGTTCCGCAACGCTCGGGTCTGGGTCGACTGACCGCCGGGCCGCCCCGGCACGCAGCACTTCGGATCGCACGCAGCAATCGCTGCGTGCGATCCGAAGTTCTGCGTTCGCCAGCGGTGTGCGCAGGTCCACGGGGCGCGAGAACGTCAGCGGCGACGCCACGCTCCTCGCGCGGGCGGCGGGGGAGAGGATGCCGTGTCACCGTCGGCCGCGCTGAACGGCCGCGCCCCCGGCCGTCGCCGGATGAACTTCTCCCAGCCCATCACCCCGGTCGGCAGCACGGCGGATGCCGTGGCGCGCCGCAGCGTGTAGAGGTCGAGTGGGTCGGTCGCCCCGACGAGGACGAGGTTGCCGAAGCGCTTGCCCTTCAGCACCTCGTGCAGGCCCACGAACGCCACGTGCCCCAGCGCCTCGCGGGCACCCGCAGCCACCCGTGCCGAGTACCGCATCCCCGGCTCGTCCGCGACGTTCGCGAGTACGAGCCCGCCGGGGGCCAGCACCCGACGCAGCTCGCCGAACCACTCGACCGTGCCCAGCTCGGCCGGCACCTGACCACCGGAGTACGCGTCGAGCACGACGACGTCAGCGCTCGTGTCGCGCACCGCGGCGATGCCGGTCAGCCCGTCGACCGGTCGGACGCGGATGCGGTGGCCCCGCGGGAGCGGGAGCTCACGGCGCACGGCATCGGTCAGCACGGCATCCGGTTCGAGGACGATCTGCGGTGAACCATCCCGGGAATGGTTCACCCAGCGAGCCAACGTGAGCCCCGCACCGCCGACGTGGGTGACCCGCAGCGGGCCGCTGGGTGCGAGGGCGTCGATGGCGAGGGCGAAGTGCTGGACGTACTCGAAGTCCAGCCGTGTGGGGTCCTCGACGTCGACCGCCGACTGCGGCTGCCCGTCGACGACGACGGTGACCAGCGACCCGTCGCGCTCGAACTGCGCCTCACCCATCCCGGAAGGCTACGGGCCGGGGCCAGGTCGTCGGGCCAGTCGGTCACGCACCGCCGAGCACCTCGCCGACCATGATGAACGTCCACATCAGGCCCATCGCCAGGCAGACCCAGGCCAGCACCTGGGGGATGACGCCGCGTTCGCCCCGTCGCCACGCCACGAGCCCCACCACCGCTGCGGCGTCGACGATCACGGTCATGACGACCGGGGTCACCCAGCTGTCGAGCGACCCGGTTGCCCCGACATCGCCGAGAACCCAGTCAGCCAGGGCGGCCAGACCCATCACCCAGACGAACAAGGCGCCGAAGGCTCCTGCCAGGGCGACCGACACCCACCCCGTCCTCGTCGTCGCCCACCACCTCGTGCCGGTGGCCTGCCTCGTCTGCTGGGTCGGGGTCATCATGCACCTCCGTGGCGCCGGGTCCTGTGGGGGCTCCACTTCCACCGAACACCCCTCACCGCACCGCGCTCGTCAGGTGTGAGGCACGAGACGGCGCTGCCCCGGGGCGCGGGTAACGTCGTCCGCATGCCTCCCCGCCGTCGCACCGACCCCGCCGTGGGCGAGGCGGCCCTCACCGCCTGGCTGGCCGACCCGGATGCCGTCGACCGCCCCACGCTCGCAACGGCCGTGCGCTTCACCCTCGAAGAGCTCGGTGCTCGCGCCCCCGGCCGCAGTGTCGAGGTGCGCGTTCCCCCGTTCGGCGCCGTCCAGTGCATCGAGGGCCCGACGCACACCCGCGGCACCCCACCCAACGTCGTCGAGACGGATGCCGTGACCTGGCTCGCGCTCGCCACCGGGCGTCGCGGGTGGGCAGACGCCGTGGCCCAGGGCCGGCTACGGGTGAGCGGAACCCGGGCCGACCTGGGCGGCCTGCTCCCGCTCACCGGCATGGGCGAGCACGCGAGGTCGCGACGGTGACCGGCATCCGGCACGGCGTGACGATCCTGCCCGAGCTTCCGTGGCGCGAGTCGGCCCCGCTGTGGCGCGCGGCCGAGGAGTTGGGGTTCGACCACGCCTGGACCTACGACCACCTCGTGTGGGGCGGGCTGCCCGACGCCCCGTGGTTCGCCGCGGTGCCGACGTTGGCTGCTGCCGCCGCGGTGACGTCCACCATCGGGCTGGGCACGTTCGTGTCGTCACCCAACTACCGGCATCCGTACACCTTCGCCCGCGACGTGCTGACCCTCGACGACCTTTCCGGCGGGCGGTTCCGCTGCGGTCTCGGCACCGGCGGCGACCTCGACGCCCGCATCCTCGGCGAGGAGCGCACGCTCAAGGAGCGCGTCGACCGCTTCCACGAGTTCGTGCCCCTGCTCGACCGGCTGCTGCGTGAGGACCGCGTCGACCACGAGGGCGCCTGGTACAGCTCGCGGGGCGCCCGAACGCTTCCCGGGCCGGTGCGGCACCGGGTGCCGCTGCTCATCGCGGCGAACGGTCCGCGCTCGATCCGGCTCGCGGCCACGCTCGGTGACGGCTGGATCACCTACGGCGGCCGCGGTGAGACCCTCGACGAGTGGTTCGCGCACGTCGGCGAGCTGGTCGGGCGCTTCGACGACGCGGTGGCTGCTGTGGGTCGTGGCCCGCTCGACCGCGTGCTCTCCCTCGACTCCTCGCCGCGCTTCTCGCTCGAGTCGGTCGAGCTCTATGCCGAGATGGCCGGGCGGGCCGCCGGGCTCGGCTTCACCGACGTCGTCACCCACTGGCCGCGGCCCGATGGACCGTATGCCGGTGACGTTGCGGTTCTCGAGGCGGTCGCCGCGCAGATCGTGTCCGCCAGGCGAGGCTGAGCGACTGGTCTCAGCGAGGCTGAGCGACTGCCCTCCCCGGGTCCCGGGCTCTCGCACCCTCCCGACGGCGTGGACTACCGCCTGGTAGTTGTTGTCGTCACAGCACGTACTGCGCGGTAGCCCAGGCTGGTGGGTCGTCCGCCACGTCTCGGCCGTCGGCGGTGACCGGGTTCTCGTCGATCGCCTCGACGGCGTCGGAGAACTCGGGCTCGGCGGTGGGTCGCCGGTCGAGGTGCACGCCGGCGATCATGCAGCGCACCGAGCCGCCGGCGAGCTCGATGGTCGGGATGGGGACGGCCACGATCTCGCAGGACTCCTCGATCGCCTCGACCTGGTCGGGGCGCAGGCTCGCACGTGCGGTGGCCGACATCGCCATGATGGAGCGACGCCTGCCCTCGGGCGTGCGGCCGCGCAGCTCCACGGCGTTCCCGGCGAAGCTGCGGACCTGCGCCTCGGTGATCTCGACGACCCGGCGACCGTTGACGCTGAGCCGTTCACGCACCTGCTCACGCCGGTGTTCATCGGTGATCATCCCCAGGGCGAAGAGGGCGACCTCCGTTCCGACACAGCCGATCACGTTGGTGTGGTAGACCGGTACACCCTCGGAGTCGGTCGCGTCGAAGGCCATCGGCTCATAGCCGAAGTCGGTGCAGAAGCGCTCGAGCACGTGGGTGTCAGCCCGGTGGCTGCGCGCGGTGTAGGCGACCCGGGAGACGTGGTCGAGGACCATGGCGCCGGTGCCCTCCAGGAAGATGCCGTCGGGCTCCAGGCCGGAGTAGTCGATGATCGTCTGCACCCGGTACTGCGACTTCAGCATCTCCAGCACGTCGGTGCGGCGTTCGTGCCGACGGTTGGAGGCATACATCGGGTAGACCCCGACGTAGCCGCCCGAGTGGGTGGAGAGCCAGTTGTTGGGGAACACGCTGTCGGGGCGGGTGTGGTCCTCGTCGGAGAACACGTGGACGCGCACGCCCGCGTCGCGCAACGCGGCCGCGACGGCATCCATCTCGGCCAGGGCCTTCCCGGCCGTCTCCTCGTCGGACTGGCCGGCGGGCGCGTCGGCCTGGAACGCGTTGTCGGCGGCCGTCGCGTGGTTGGGCCGGAACCGTTCGGCTCGCACGAGGATGACCGCGGAGGGGGCTTGGGCACTCACGATCGTGAAGGTAGCCCACGCCACCTGTCTGCGTGGGACCGGGCATCGCTCACGTCGTGACCGGACAAGCGACAATGGGCGCTGGACACCGCGTGGATCACAGGCGGCCACGACGAAGGGAGCGCCCGTGCGGAACACATGGTTCGCGACGTTCGGCATGGGTGAGCCGGACCCCGAGATGCGTGCGAGGGTGGCGGCGGCCGAGGAGCTTGCGGATGCCGCTGCCGCGAAGGAGGACACCATCGACCGCAAGGTCCACGCGTTCGTCACCGTCATGAAGGCGCACGGGTTGACCGTCAAGGACCTCGAGGTGCTCCGCCGACGACTTCAGGGCTGAGCTTGCCAGCGTGCCGGATGACCTCACCGCCTCGGATGCCGGGTCGCACCGTTCGCTGGCCGTGGGTGTCGAACGCATCGCCCGCACGTCGGGCCTCGGTGTGCTTGGGCCGGCATCGCTGGAGGCCGCGAGCGCATCGCGCAGTGAACAGGTGGCCGCTTGACCGCGTGGCCACTGCTGCCTAGCGTCCGGGGATGGTCGATCGAGCAACGCCGAACCTCCCCGCGCGCGACTTCGGCGCGACATCGGACTTCTACTCCGCGCTCGGCTTCGTCGAGCAGTTCCGCGACGACGGCTGGATGATCCTGACGATGGGGTCCGTGACGCTGGAGTTCTTCCCCTACCTTGACCTCGACCCGGCGGCCAGCTCCTTCGGGGCCTGCCTTCGACTCGACGACGTCGACGCGTTCGTCCGGACCTGCGTGGATGCCGGGGTACCGCAGTCCTCCCGTGGCTGGCCGCGCCTGCACGCACCACGGCTCGAGGCGTCCGGATTGCGCATCGGCGCCCTGCTCGATCCGGACGGCACGCTGCTCCGCCTCATCGCCAACCCGCCAGCGCCGAGTGCGTGATGCGGTGTCAGCGTGACTGACTACGGTGGGCGCCAGGCCCACTGACGCCCCGCGCAGAGCTGCGCAGGAGACAAGCCGACGGCCCCGAGCACCAAGGAGTGCCAGCGCGCTGAGTTGCACGGTGGTCTGGGGCATCGCGAACGACCCAGCCCATGGGGGCACAGGTCCATAGGACGTTCTTTAAACAAGCTAAAAGACGCTAGACCGAGTAGCTAAAGGAACTAAAAGAAACTACAGGAGTGAGCATGTCATCGGGCAACCCCTTCACCCCGTCCTTCGGGGTCTCGCCGCCGCTCCTGGTCGGTCGTGACGGAGAGATCGAGGCGTTCG
>DATIAB010000071.1:0-4093 GCA_035458265.1 Ornithinibacter sp.
CGGTGCAGTTCGGGCGCAGCTATGAGGAGTTCGAGGTCGGGGCGACCTACAAGCACTGGCCCGGCAAGACGGTCACCGAGTACGACGACCACCTGTTCTGCCTGCTGACGATGAACCACCACCCCCTGCACCTGGACAGCAACTATGCGCAGGAGACCACGCAGTTCGGGCAGAACGTCGTCGTCGGCAACTACGTCTACTCGATCCTGCTCGGCATGAGCGTCCCGGACATCTCCGGCAAGGCCATCGCCAACCTCGAGATCGAGAGCCTGCGCCACGTCGCGCCGACCTTCCACGGCGACACCCTCTACGGCGAGACCACGGTGCTCGACAAGTGGGAGAGCACGAGCAAGGACGACCGCGGCGTCGTGCACGTCGAGACGATCGGCTACAACCAGGACGGCAGGATCGTCTGCGTCTTCCGGCGCAAGGTCATGGTCCCCAAGGACAGCTACCTCCAGGCCCGCGGCGGCGAGCAGCCCGGCCGCCCCACGCCGGTCCCGGACAAGAACTGGCCGGGGCCGGCGCCGCAGCACTGAGACCTTCCGGGGGCGCCACTACCCTTCCGGGGCGGCACTACGCTGGGCCGGTGCTGATCGACCTCCACACCCACTCCACCGCGAGCGACGGCACCGAACCACCGGCGGTCGTCATCGCGCAGGCAGTCGCTGCGGGCCTGGACGTCGTCGCGCTCACCGACCACGACACGACGCTGGGCTGGGAGGAGGCGGCGGCCGCGGCGCGGCGTCACGGCATCCGCCTCGTGCCCGGCATCGAGGTCTCGTGCAGCCGGCACCACCAGAGCATCCACCTGCTCGCCTACCTGCCCGACCCGACCCACCCGGCACTGCTCGACGAGCTCGAGCTCGCCCGGCACAGCCGCGAGACCCGGCTGGACACCATGGTCGCGAAGATGGCGGCGGACGGCATCCCCGTGACGATCGAGGAGGTCCGGGCGCAGGTCGAGCCCGGTGCCACGCCCGGTCGCCCCCACATCGCCGACGCCCTCGTGGCCTCCGGGGTCGTGGCCCACCGTGACGAGGCCTTCGCGCGCTGGCTCGGCGGGCGCAGCCCCTACTACGTCGAGCACTACGCCCCTGACCCGGTGCGCGCGGTCGAGATCGTGCGAGCGGCCGGCGGCGTGCCCGTCGTCGGCCATCCGCGGTCGGTCAACCGTGGCCGCGTCGTGTCCGACGCCCTCATCGAGGAGCTGGCGGGTGCCGGGCTGGCCGGCCTCGAGGTGCACCACCGCGACCACACGCCGGATGCCGTGGCGCACCTCGCCGACCTCGCGGGGGCGCTCGGCCTGCTCGCCACCGGCTCCAGTGACTACCACGGCACGGGCAAGCTCAACCGGATCGGCGAGCACACGACGACCCCGCAGGTGCTGGAGGCCATCGAGGCACTTGGGACCGGCACAGCCGTGGTGGCCCCCTGAGCCGCACGCGTCAGGCGAGCTCGTCGAGCACCGCGGGCAGCACCTCGTGCATGTCGCCGATGACGGCGTAGTTCGCCTTGGTCACCATCGGTGCGTCCGGGTCCGTGTTGACGGCGATGATCGTCTTGCTCGACGCGCAGCCAGCCCAGTGCTGGATGGCCCCGGAGATGCCGCAGGCGATGTAGAGGTCCGGCGCGATCCGCGACCCGGTCTGGCCGACCTGCTCGTGGTGGGGCCGCCAGCCCAGTGACGTGACGACCCGGGAGACCCCGACCGCGCCACCGAGCCGGGCAGCCAAGGCGTCGACCCCACCGAAACCGTCGGGCCCACCGGCACCGCGACCTCCGCCGACGACGACACGTGCCGCCGTGAGCCCGGTCGCGTCCCCGGTCTCGCGTCCTTCGGTGCGCACCACCTGGGCGCGCAGGTCCTTGGGGTCGACGGTGACCGCCAGGGGGGAGACCGTGGCTGCTCCGGGGGATGCGGCCGCGGTCGGCTCCACGGCGTGGCCGGCCATGGTGATCAGCCGGACCCGGCTGTCGACGGTCGCGCGTTCGAGGGCGGCGCCCCCGACGACCTGGCGCTGCACGACGAGGGGGGTGAGTGACTCGACCCGCACGACGTTGGCAGCCATGCGCAGGGTGCGGCGTGCGGCGACGTGGGCCAGCACCTCGTTGCCCCGGCCGGTGCCCGGAGCCACGACGAGGTCGGACCGGGCGGCGCGCCCGGCAGCCTCGACCACTGCTGCCCAGGCGGCAGCGGCATAGCGCTCGAGGGCCGGGTCGTCCGCCGTGTGGATGGCAACCACCCCGGCCTCGGCACAGTCGGCGACGACCCCGGCGGGAGCCGGACCGACGACGACGGCGTGGAGGTCGCCCGCGCCGAGGTCGCGCGCGAAGGTCAACGCCTCCCGGGAGACCAGCGAGGCCGTGCCGTCCTCTACCTCGACGAGCACGAGAACGCTCATCGCGACACCACTCCCAGCTCGCGCAGCACGGCGACGAGGGCCGGCGCGGCGGCGGCGCCCTCACCGATGACGGTGACCTGGCTCGGCGGCGCCTCGGGCACCGTGAGCACCTGTCGGCCGGAGCCGGTGGCGGTGCCGGCCCAGACCATGGTCTCGACCGGAGCCTTCTTGGCCCGCATGCGCCCCATGACGCTCGGGTACCGCGGGCTGACGCCGCCCTCGAGCACGGTGACGACGGCAGGCAGGTCGACCTCGAACACCTCGGTGCCGTCGGGCCCCTCACCACGCAGGGTGGCGCGGCCGTCGGCGACCTCGACGCTCTGGATGCCGGCGGCGACCGGCCGGTCGAGCAGGTAGGCCAGGCGCACCCCCACCTGGAAGTCGCCGGTGTCGGCCGCGTCGTTGCCGAGCAGCACCAGGCCGTAGGTGGTTCCGGCAGCCTCACGGGAACGCACCGCCTGGGCGATGGCGTCGGCGACGTCGGCCGGGCCGAGCACGTCGGCGTCGGCCTCGACGAGGATGCCGTCCGTCGCACCCACCGCGATCGCGGCCCGCACCTGCTCCAGGCTGTCCTCGGAGCCGACCGACAGCACGGTCACGGTGCCCTCGGTGCCCTCCGTGAGCTGCACCGCGAGCGCCACCGCGGACTCCTCGTGGGCACTGGTCGTGTACCCGGCATACCGGCCGTCGACCCGCAGGCCGTCATCCGTCAGCACCACCTCGCCGGTGGGATCGGGCGCGCGCTTGACGCAGACGAGGACGTTGGTCATGCCAAGCCTCGGATGCGGGCGTTCTCGGGGTCGAAGAGCGGCGTCGCGTCGGCAGCCGCGACGGTGACGGGGTAGAGCTCCTCCATGTAGGACACGGCGAGCTCGGTGCCGACGACCGCCTGCTCCGGGGGCAGGAACGCCATGAGGAGGTGTTTGCCCAGGCTCGGCCCCGACCCGGCGGACGTGACGTACGGGTGGTGGCCGTGGCCGTCGGTGAGGATGCCGCCCTCACGGGTGAGGATCGGCTCGCCGCCGAGCATGTAGCGCTTCACGCCACTGGCGGAGGTGTGGTCGTCGACGGTGAGGGTGCAGAGCACCGCCCTGGGCGCCTCCAGCGCCTGCGCGATGACGGCCTCCTTGCCGACGAAGGACGCGTCCTTCCACCTCGCTCGGGACATCCCGGTCTCCATGAGGGTGCGCTCGCTGTCGAGCTCGGCACCGTAGGCGCGGTAGCCCTTCTCGAGGCGACCCGTCGTGCCGTAGACACCGATGCCGACGGGCACCATGCCGTGTGGGGTTCCGGCCTCGAGGAGCCGGTCCCAGAGCGCGGCGCCGGCCTCCATCGGGGTGTAGAGCTCCCAGCCGTACTCGCCGACGTAGGAGATGCGCGAGGCCAGCACGTGCAGCGACCCGACCTCGATCTCGCGGCAGGTGCCGAAGGGGAACCCCTGGTGCGAGACGTCGGCGTCGGTGATGGCCTCGACGATCTCACGGGCCTTGGGACCCCAGATGCCGATGGTGGTCCAGCTCGAGGTGAGGTCGACGACGACGGCGCCCTCCGGCATCCGGTCGGTGAACCACTTCTTGTCGGCCATGCCGTGGGCCCCACCCGTGACGACGCGGAAGCGGTCGTGGGCCAGGCGCATGACGGTGAGGTCGGAGCGGAAGCCGCCGGTCTCGTCGAGCACCGGGGTGTAG
>DATIAB010000072.1:0-4023 GCA_035458265.1 Ornithinibacter sp.
GCGTCCGGCTGGCTGGCCCCCGGCGGGCTCGTCGTCGTCGAACGGTCCACCCGCAGCCCGGAGCCCGCGTGGCCCGTCGGCATCGGGCGCGTCGGCAAGCCCCGGAAGTACGGCGAGACCACGATCTGGTTGGCCGAGGGCGCGACCTGACGCACGGCATCCTGTCCGGACCACGGCGTCGGGAGCGTGCGAGGTCGTCTGGTGCTCAACCACATTTCGGCAGCCTGAGCGGCCACGATGGACCGATGAGCGACATCGACATCCCCCGACCCACCCACGGCGACGTCATCGAGCTGATCCTCGACGACCACCGACTCTTCGAGGACCTCCTGCGCGAGTGCCGCCGCACCGACGCCGACCGCACGGCCGCACGCCGGGCCCTGGCCGAGGTGCTCGTCGCACATGCGGTGGCCGAGGAGGAGAAGGTGTACCCCGAGCTGCGGCAAGCGCGGGCGATCGGCTCCCACGAGGAGGAGCACAGCGAGGAGGAGCACGCGGAGATCAACGAGGCGCTGCTCGCGTTCCTGCAGGCCAAGGGCACCGAGACCCAGAAGTACGACGACGCGCTCGAAGAGCTCGCGACCGCCGTCAACCACCACGCGGGCGAGGAGGAGACCACCATCCTCAACCCGGCGCGCGAGGACATGTCCATCGACCGCCGCGAGGCCCTCGGCGTGGCGTGGGCGACCAGGCGCAACCAGCTGCTGGAGGAGGGATGCGGGTCGGCCGAGCAGGTCGAGGCGCTGCTCCACGAGGCCGTGGCCGAGGGTGTGCTCGCCCCCGAGGGAGCCCGCGAGCAGGCCGACGCGATCAAGGAGGAGGCCAAGGAGAAGGCCAAGGAGGTCGAGGAGGCCGCCAAGAAGTAGCCCGGCTTGTGGGTAGCGTGGGGGCCGTGACCGCCACCGTGCGCCGGGCCGTGTGTCCCGGCTCCTACGACCCCGTGACACAGGGCCATCTCGACGTCATCGTGCGTGCCGCCGCGCTTCACGACGAGGTCGTCGTCGCCGTGCTGCACAACCCGGCCAAGGCGGGCACGTTCACGGTGGAGGAGCGGATCGCGTTCATCGAGCGCGCCGTGGCCGCTCGTGGCGCCACGGGTGCGGTGCGCGTCGAGGCGTTCGCCGGGCGACTGCTCGTCGACGTGTGCCGCGACCTCGACGCCTCGGTGATCGTCAAGGGGCTGCGCGGTTCCACCGACTTCGAGTACGAGCTGCCGATGGCGCTGATGAACCGCCACCTCACCGGCATCGAGACGGTGTTCGTCCCCGGCGACCCGGCCATGGCCCACGTGTCGAGCTCACTGGTCAAGGAGGTCGCCCGCTTCGGCGGGGACGTCTCCGGCCTCGTGCCGGACGAGGTTCGTGACGCACTCGTCGATCGCCTGCGTGCCGACGGCTGAGCAGGCGCCACGCGTCTCCGGCTTCCGCCCGGACATCGAAGGGCTGCGGGCGATCGCGATCCTCACCGTCCTGGCCCACCATGCCGGGATGCCGCTGCGCGGTGGGTTCATCGGCGTCGACATCTTCTTCGTCATCTCCGGGTTCCTCATCACCGGGCTGCTCGTCGGTGAGCTCTGGAGCACCGGGGCGATCTCGTGGTCCCGCTTCGTGGGGCGGCGCATCCGGCGACTGCTGCCGGCAGCAGTGCTCGTCCTCGTCGCCACGTCACTGGTGTCGTTCTTCGTCGTCCCCGGGTTGCGTCGACGGGACGTCGGCGTCGACATCGCGGCCTCCGCGCTGTACGTCGTCAACTGGGTCTTCGCCCGCCGCGAGGTCGACTACCTCGCGGCGGACTCGCGGCCCTCTCCGGTGCAGCACTTCTGGTCGCTGGCGGTCGAGGAGCAGTTCTACGTGCTGTGGCCGGTGCTGCTCATGGTTCTCGCCCTGCTGGTCAGGCGGCCGAGCCGCCGGGTGGTGCTCACGTCGCTCGGGGTGCTCGTCGCCACCTCGTTCCTCTGGTCGACCTGGTTCTCGCACACCTCCCCGCGCCCGGCCTTCTTCACGACGACGACTCGTGTCTGGGAGCTCGGACTGGGGGCGCTGCTCGCCGTCGCGCTCGCGGGGAGGCCGCGACCGGCATCCCCGGTTCGTGGCTCGGTGGCGCTGGGCTGGGCGGCGCTGGCCACCCTGCTCGCCGTGGCTGTCTTCCTCCCCGAGGGCATCGACTGGCCTGGGGCGTGGGCGCTGTCGGCCACCGTGCCGACCGTCGTGCTGCTGTGGGTCGGGTGGGTCGGGGGTGCTGGCGGCCCGGGGTGGGTGCTCGGGTGGCGCCCGATGGTGTGGATCGGCGGGCTGTCGTACTCGATCTACCTCTGGCACTGGCCCTTCATCGTGCTCGGGGAGTGGACCGCGGATGCCGTCGACGTCACCCTCCCGGGGTGGGCTCCGGCCGCGCTCGCCGTGGTGTCGATCGGCCCCGCGTGGCTCTCGTGGCGCTTCGTCGAGTCACCGATCCACCACGGACCGTGGCTGCGCGAACGGCCGCGCGCCCTGCTGGCCAGCGGGTTGGCGCTCTCGGCGGTCGGCGTGCTCGCCGCGCTGCCCCTGCTGCCGCTGCGCTCACCCTTCGTCACCACGCCGCCCGGTGGGGTGGTGACGGCGCTCTCCGAGCTCGGCGCTGCCACCGTGCTCCCCGGCCAACCGGTGCCGGACGTCGATGACCCCGCCTGGGTCACGCCCGACCCCCTGCTCTCCGGCGAGGACCGGCCCGGGGCGGACGTCGACCGCTGCCAGGTGCCCCACGCCGCCGCCGAGCCCGTTCGGTGCACCTTCGGCGACGCCGAGGGCTCGACGACGATCGCCCTGGTCGGTGACTCCAAGGCGATGCAGTGGCTCCCCGCGCTCGAGGAGGCGGCGACGAGCCGTGGGTGGCGCATCGTGACCTGGGGCAAGTCGGCGTGCGCGTTCGCTGATGCACCCGCCGCGGAGGCCGCCACGGCCTACCCGGAGTGCGACGACTGGAACGAGCGCGTGCTGCACGCCCTGCGCGCCGATCCACCGGACGTCGTCCTGACCTCCGGGGTGGCTCGCAGTGCCTGGGCGGGGTCGGCCACCGACCGAGGGCTGCTCGTGGAGGGGTATGCCGCCCGATGGCGCTCGCTCGCCGACGAGGGCCTGCCCGTCGTGGTCGTGGGGGACAGCCCGCTGTCGCCGGACGACCTGGACATCTGCGCGGCCCGCCACCCGCGGGAGCTCAGCCGGTGCTCCTTCGAGGCCGGTCCCGCCGTGGCCGGAAGTGGGTTGCCCGTGCAGGCGGATGCCGTGGCGGTGACCGCCGCCGCGCGGGTTGGGCTGCTCGACCTCACACCGTGGATCTGCCCCGGCGGTCGTTGCCGAGTCGTCATCGGGAACGTCGCCGTGCACCGTGCGGGGGACCACGTCACCGCGACGTACGCCGCGACACTGGCGCCCCAGGTGGCTGCTGCGGTCGAGCAGGGCCTTCGTCGCTGACCGCTCGCGGGTGCACTGCCCCCGCGGTGGAGGTGATACCGCCTCCGGAGCCGTCACGATTTCACCTCGACCCCCGCGCAGGCCCCCGCGGTGGAGGTGATACCGCTCGCGGAGCCGTCACGTTTTCACCTCGACCCCCGCGTACGGTGGGGGTGGCAGGGCATCCGGTTTGGGTGCAGGGGCCGCGACCGGTAACCTTGCTCCTCGGTCTGCGTCCGTGAGGCGTGGCCGAACCACCCCGACAACACCCAAGGCTCATGACTCGACTCGACCCCCGGTCCGAGATGGTGCTCGACACCAAGCTCGTGGGCCGTCGTCCCGGGACGATGAGTGAGCTGACACGTGAGGTCGGTGCGCCGAGCGACTTCGGCACGGTCGTCATGCACATCGAGCAGGGCCAGCCCCTGACCCTCGACCTGCGCCTGGAGTCCGTCGTCGAGGGAGTGCTCGTCACCGGTTCGGTCCGTGGCACGGCGACCGGCGCCTGCGTGCGGTGCCTGGACCCCGTGACCCACCAGGTCGACGGGGCCTTCCAGGAGCTGTTCGTCTACGCCGAGCGCCACGCCCACCACCA
>DATIAB010000073.1:0-5975 GCA_035458265.1 Ornithinibacter sp.
GGCACCGGGGTGACGTAGTTGCCCAGCAGGTTGGACATCCGCCACGTGGTGGTGACGTGGCGGTCGAGGCTGTGCGACTTGTACTGCGTGAGCACGACGACCTTGAGGTAGCCGGAGTTGACGACGTTGGAGAGGGCGAAGTCGATGAGCCGGTAGATCCCGCCGAAGGGCACCGCAGGCTTGGCCCGGTCCGCCGTCAGCGGCATCAGCCGTTTGCCCTCCCCACCGGCGAGGACGACGGCGAGGACCTTCTTGCGCGGGGGCGTGATGGCCATGCCTCGAAACTAGTGGTCCGCGGGGGCGCGGTCGACCTCCCACGGGTACTACCTTCGAGTCCATGCGCATCGACGTCCTCAGCAAGGAGTACCCACCGGAGGTCTACGGCGGGGCGGGCGTCCACGTCGCCGAGCTGGTCCGTGCCCTCCGCGTGCTGCCCGACGTCGACGCGCGGGTGCGCTGCTTCGGGGCGCCGCGGTCGGAGCCCGGCACGACGGCGTACGCCGAGCCCTCGTCGCTGGCAGGGGCGAACGCCGCGATCCGCACCCTGGGCGTCGACCTCGCGATGGTCGACGACTGCGACGGCGCTGACCTGGTCCACTCGCACACCTGGTACGCCAACCTGGCCGGTCACCTCGCCGGCCTGATGCACGGCATCCCGCACGTCGTCAGCGCCCACTCGCTCGAGCCGATGCGGCCGTGGAAGGCCGAGCAGCTCGGCGGCGGCTACGCCCTGTCGAGCTGGGCCGAGCGGACGGCGTACGAGGGCGCGGCCGGCATCGTGGCCGTCAGCGCCGCGATGCGCGACGACGTGCTGCGCAGCTACCCGACGGTCGACCCGGCGCGCGTGCACGTGGTGCACAACGGCATCGACACCGCGGAGTGGGCGCCGGTGGCGAACCCCGACCGGGTCCGCGAGCTCGGCGTCGACCCCGACCGTCCGAGCGTGATCTTCGTCGGTCGCATCACCCGGCAGAAGGGACTCCCGCTGTTCCTGCGCGCCGCCGCCGCGCTGCCGCCCGACGTCCAGCTCGTGCTCTGCGCCGGTGCGCCCGACACCCCGGAGATCGAGGCCGAGGTCCGCGGCCTGGTCGACGACCTCGCCGCCACCCGCTCCGGCGTCGTGTGGATCGCCGAGATGCTGCCGCGACCCGACGTGGTCGCCCTGCTGACCGCCGCCACGGTCTTCGCCTGCCCCTCGATCTACGAGCCGCTCGGCATCGTCAACCTGGAGGCGATGGCCTGCGAGACCGCGGTCGTCGCGACCGCCACCGGCGGCATCCCCGAGGTCGTCGTCGACGGGGAGACCGGCTGGCTGGTCCCGATCGACCAGGCCACCGACGGCACCGGAACCCCGCTCGACCCCGAGACGTACGTCGCCGACCTCGCCGCCGCGCTCACCGACGCCGTCAGCGACCCCGATCGCGCCCGTGCGTACGGCGTCGCCGGCCGCCGTCGCGCCGAGGAGTCCTTCAGCTGGGGCTCGATCGCCGCCCGCACGCACGACCTCTACCGCTCGCTCGTCTGACCGTCGATCGGACCCAACGACGGTCCCGGCTCGCCCGCCCCGCGTGGGCAGCCTGCGCATCGAACCGATAGGTCCGTACGACGGCCTGTGGAGAACCGCCCCAGGGCCGTCGTGGTGCCGCAGGCTGGGCGGATGGAGATCTCGGCCCTGATGCCCGTGCTCGGCGGGGTGGCGACCCGCGACATGCTGGTACGCCTCACCTCGCGCACCGCGCTCGACTCGGCGCTCGCAACCGGCGAGCTCGTGAAGGTGAACCGGGGCCGGTACGCCGTGCCCGGCGTGCACGAGGGCACCGAGCTGGCGCTCACGGTCACCGGTCACGTGTGCCTGGCCTCGGCAGCGCTGGCACACGGATGGAAGGTCAAGGTGGTGCCCGACCGACCCCAGATCGCCGTCCCGAAGGACCGACGGATCGACGAGTCCGTCCGGGCTCGCATGTCGGTGACATGGACCGACCTCCACGACTCCCAGGTCGAGGGACTGGCGACCGACGCGGCGACGACGCTCGCGATGTGCGGACGACGGCTGCCGTTCGACGAGGCGCTGGCCATCGCGGACTCAGCGCTCAGGGACGGTTTCCCGATTGCTCGCCTGCACGCCCTCGCGAAGGCCGCGCGCGGCCCCGGATCGGCCCGCCTCAGGCGCGTGGCGGCTCACGCGGACGGCAGGTCGGACAACCCGTTCGAGTCCGTGCTGCGCGCCATCGCGATCGAGGTCCCCGGCCTCGAGGTCGAGCCGCAGGTGCGCATCACCGGCGACCTGGGCCTCCGCGCCCGGGTGGACCTGGCCGACCGCCGACTGGGGATCGTCATCGAGGCCGAGTCCTTCGAATGGCACGGCGACCGTGCTGCGCTGCGGCGGGACTCTCGACGTTACGACCTCCTCGTCGCGGATGGATGGGTCGTGCTGAGGTTCTCGTGGGAGGACGTCATGCACGACCAGGACTTCGTGAGAGCGGTGCTCCAGGCGACCGTCGTACGGACCGAACAGGCCCTTGCCCACACGGTCTCCGCCTGAGCGACGGGCCGCCGGGGCCGTTCGGTCCGTTCGACCGACGGGTGTACGTCGGATCGGGGATGCCGGGCCGCGACGGGCGGGTCTACCGTGGGTCGACCAGGAGGCGCCATGAGCCAGCCGAGCCCCGAGCCCGTGCCGCCCGCCGTGCGGGCGCAGATCCTCGCGACCGAGCACTGGGGCCTGCTCGCGGTGCGCAGCCAGACGTGGAGCGAGGTGATCGGGCGGATCACCTCCCAGCTGATGTTCACCTCGGCGTCACTGCTGTTCCTGGCCCTCGCGGGCCAGGCGATGTCGTACTCCCCGACGTTCCGCCTGCTGGCGATCCTGCTGGGCCTGACGATCTTCGTGACCGGGACCCTCACGTCCTTCCGGGTGCGCAACGCCAGCCAGGAGGACTACCTGTTCCTCAAGGGGATGAACCGGCTCCGGGCGGCCTACCTCGACATCGACCCGACGCTGGAGCCGTACTTCATCACCGGGGTCACCGACGACGAGATCGGGATCCGGCAGAGCTACACGATGGGCCCGGTCCACAACGCGAGCCAGGTGGTGTCGAGCGCCGCGATGTTCATCGTCGTGGTCAACACCTTGGTCGCAGCCGGCGTGACGGCGTTCGCGCTCTGGCCGGCCGGAGGCTGGGCCGCCGGGGTCGGGGCGACGATCGTCGGCGCGGCGCACTTCGCCGTCTGGACCTGGCTGGGCTGGCGCAGCTGGCAGGTCAACATCAATCCCGAGTGGGTCCGGTTCCCGACCGGTCGCTCGATCGGTCCGATCAGCTGAGCACGAAGGCCACGCGAGGACTCGCTGCGCTCGTCAGGAGAGGTTCAGGCCGGGGTAGAGCGGGTGCCTGTCGAGCATCTCCGCCGAGCGCTTCGTGACGCGGTCCGCGACTCCGTCGCCCAGGGCGTACGACGCCTTGCTGGGGCCGCCGGCCTTGGTGGTGCCCGCCTCGGTGTTGCTGAGCACGTCGACGATGAGCTCGGCCACGGTGTCGAACTCGTCGTGGCCGAAGCCGCGCGTGGTGAGGGCGGGCGTGCCGAGCCGGATCCCGGAGGTGTACCAGGCGCCGTTGGGGTCGGCCGGGACCGAGTTGCGGTTGGTGACGACACCGGCGTCGAGCAGGGCCGACTCGGCCTGGCGACCGGTCAGGCCGAAGGACGACACGTCGAGCAGGACGATGTGGTTGTCGGTGCCGCCGGTGACGAGGTTCGCGCCGCGCGTGAGGAAGCCCTCGGCGAGCGACTTCGCGTTGTCGGCGATCCGCTGCGCGTAGTCCTGGAACTCCGTGGTCCGGGCCTCGGCGAACGCGACGGCCTTGGCGGCCATCACGTGCGACAGCGGGCCGCCGAGGACCATCGGGCAGCCGCGGTCGACGTCGGAGGCGAACTCCTCCTGCGCCAGCACCATCCCACCGCGCGGGCCGCGCAGCGACTTGTGGGTCGTGGTGGTGGTGATGTGGGCGAACGGGACCGGGTCCTCCTCGCCGGTGAACACCTTGCCGGCGACGAGCCCGGCGAAGTGCGCCATGTCGACCATGAGCACGGCGCCGACCTCGTCGGCGATCTCGCGCATCTTGGCGAAGTTCACCCGACGGGGATAGGCGGAGTAGCCGGCGACGAGCACCAGAGGCTTGAACTCGCGCGCCTTGGCCGCGACGGCGTCGTAGTCGAGGAGGCCGGTCTCCGGGTCGGTGCCGTACTGCTGCTGGTGGAACATCTTGCCGCTGATGTTGGGGCGGAAGCCGTGGGTCAGGTGGCCGCCGGCGTCGAGCGACATGCCGAGCAGGCGCTGGTTGCCGAACTCGTGGCGCAGCTCCTCCCAGTCGGCCTCGGAGAGCTCGTTGACGTTCTTGGCCTGCATCTTCTCGAGGTACGGGCTCTCGACCTTGTTGGCGAGGATCGACCAGAAGGCGACGAGGTTGGCGTCGATGCCGGAGTGCGGCTGGACGTTGGCGTTGGGCGCGCCGAAGAGCTCGCGGGCGTGCTCGGCGGCGAGCGACTCGACGGTGTCGACGTTCTGGCAGCCGGCGTAGAACCGATGGCCGACGGTCCCCTCGGCGTACTTGTCGCTGAACCACGTGCCCATCGTCAGCAGCACGGCCGGGGAGGCGTAGTTCTCCGAGGCGATCAGCTTGAGCGAGCCCCGCTGGTCGGTGAGCTCCTGGCGGGTGGCCTCGGCGATGCGGGGCTCGACCGATGCGATGACCTCGAGTGCCTGGGAGTACGCGCTGCTGATCAGGGAGTCCGTCATGGCCCACAGCCTAGAGGCCCCCGGACGCCTTCGCGCCGGGCCCCGGGAGTGCTGGACACGCGCACACGGCGAGGTCGTGGGAACGCCGACGCCGCCCGGTCCGTTGATCTCTCGTGGCCCTCCCCTCCCTCACCGACCAGTCCGAGCGGCTCGTCCGCCTCGGTGTCCACGACCTCGCCGGAATCCCGTCCGACCGGCTGCACGAGGTGGCCGCAGCCGGCCCCCCGGACGCCCTCCTGGTGACCCCGGCCCCCGCGTCCCGGTTGGCGCCCCTGCTCCGCGTCGGCGACAAGCAGGGGTTCGTCGTGGAGGACATGACCGACGTCGACGACTTCGCCCCGACTGTGGAGGTCCCGCGGACGCCGTACGTCGTGACGGGACTCGACCGCGGGGACGCCTTCGCGAACCGGACGCCCGCGGAGTCGGTGCCGGAGATCCTCGACGCCGGCCGGTCGCCACTGACCCTGACGGAGGGACTGCACTGGGTGCTGCAGGACCCCGACGTGCTCGAGCGCAACCTCTGCTTCATGACGCCCGGGTCGCGGCTGCGCCGCAGCAGCGGGTCGTACGACGCCCGCACGCCGGCGTTGTGGCTCAGCAACGGCACCGGCCGCGACGGGCGCGAGCGTCGGCACGCGCCGAAGCTGGGCTGGTGCTGGTGGGGCAACCGGCACACGTGGCTGGGCATCGCGTCGTGCGAACGGCGTACCCACGCGTAACCACGGTGTGACCTGGGCCGCACCCGCCGCGGCTGCGCAGCGGGCCCACGGTCACCGTGTCTCACATCGTGGCGCCCCATCCCACATGACGAGATTTCACCTTGTGGAAGCCGTGTCCAACCCCTGAGACTTCTTGACATGGTCACCGCTTCCACCCACGCACACCTTGTGGTCCGACGTCACGTCGACCTCATGCGCGTGGGCAGCGCGACCTGTTGGCATCGCTGACGCCGCCCCTGCAACCCTCCGCGCTCAACGTCGCGCGCGGCACCCCTCAGCGAACAGGACCTTCCTGACCATGCCTGACCTCCGCTTCAAGCCCGAGGCCGCCCAGCACACCGAGATCCCGCGCCCCAAGCGCGCCGAGGGTCAGTGGGCACTCGGCTACACCGAGCCGCTCAACAAGAACGAGCAGTCCAAGAAGGACGACGACCCGCTCAACGTGCGGGACCGCATCCTCCACA
>DATIAB010000074.1:0-30241 GCA_035458265.1 Ornithinibacter sp.
GGCCGGTGCCGCGCGTCGACGAGCTCCGTGCGGTCGTCGCGTCCCGGCTGCCGACGGTGCCGCGCTACGAGCAGCGGGTCGTGCCCGGTCGGTTCGGTCTCCGCGCCCCCTCGTGGCAGGCCACGGACCTCGACCTCCGCCAGCACGTCACCGTGCGCCGGGTCCCGGCGCCGGGTGGCCGGGCGGAGGTCGCGGCGCTGATGGCGGAGGCAATGGCGGAGCGGATGGATCGCGACCGACCGCTCT
Organism: Ornithinibacter sp.; assembly: GCA_035458265.1. GTDB lineage: Bacteria > Actinomycetota > Actinomycetes > Actinomycetales > Dermatophilaceae > Fodinibacter. The sequence continues at coordinate 247 of DATIAB010000074.1, forward strand.
GGGACGTCACCCTGTGCAAGGGGCTCGCCGGCGGGCGCTGGGGGCTGCTGTCACGGGTGCACCACGCCCTGGCCGACGGCGTGTCCGGCACCGGTCTCTACCGTGTGGTGTTCGACTCCGAGGCTCCCGTGCACGAGCCGCCGCCGACACCGCCCGGGACCGCGCCCGGTGTCACCGGGCGGAGCCTGGTGGCCGCGGCTCGTGGCGCCGTCGCCCTGGGCGCTGCGATGCTGCCGGTGACCCGCGAGGGCCTGCTCGGTCCGCTGGACGGGACCCGGCGCTACGCCTGGACGGAGGTCGACATCGCCGAGACCGCCGGCGTACGACGGACACTCGGCGTCACGGTGAACGACCTCGTGCTCGGGGCGATCAGCGGTGGCCTGCGCGAGCTGCTGCTCGAGCGCGGACGCCAGCCGGACGCGCACGCCCTGCGCACCCTGCTGCCGGTGTCGTCCCGGGCACCGGGCACCGCGGACGTCCCGGGCAACCAGGTCACGCTCATGCTGTCCATGCTGCCGGTCGAGCACGACGACCCCGTCCAGCGTGTGCTGGAGGTGCACGAGCGGGTGGCTGCCCTGCGTCGGGCGCACGAGCCGGAGGCAGGAGTGCTGCTGCAGGGGCTGGCCGGGCTGCTGCCGTTCCCGGTCCTGGACCGCGGGGTGCGGTGGGGGCTGCGCCTGCCCCAGCAGCAGATCTCGACGGTGACGACCAACGTGCCCGGACCGCGGACCCCGCTGACCTGCCTGGGCCGCCCGCTCCGTCAGCTGCTCCCGGTCGTGCCGATCGCGGACCGGGTGCGGCTCGGGTTCGCGGTGCTCAGCTACTGCGACAGCCTGGTCTTCGGCATCACGGCAGACGGGAGCAGCACGCCCGACGTCGACGTCCTCGCCGGGGGCGTCGCCGATGCCTGGCGGTCGGTCCTCGCTAGGGCTTGACGACCTCGCGGAGGGTCCCCATCGCCCGCCCCACCGCGTCGCGGGCGACGTCGATCCGGGCTGCGATCGGTGGTGCCGCGCGTGTCAACGCGCGGTCGAGCTCGAGCACGGCCGCGAAGAGGTCCTGGAGCACCTCCGAGTGGACCGCATCGAGGAGGCGCTCGCGCTCCTCGATGTGGGCCAGGCGCTCGCTGCGCCGGATGTTGCAGACCACGCTCGTCGACCCCGGGTCGGTGTAGAGGTCGGTGACAGCCATCTCCACCCACGACCACGCGTCTTCGGTGCGGATCCGGAGCTCACCCACCCGCTCGGCCCGGGTCGGCTCGTCAGCCAGCAGCTCCTCGAAGGCCGGGTGGTCCTCGGGGTGGATGTGGTCCGTGAGCGGTGCGCCCTGGACCGCGTCGACCGACCAGCCGAACAGGTTGGTGACGGCCGGGCTGGCATAGCTGACGACATGGTGCTGGTCGACCAGGACCGCGGCGTCGCTGGAGCGCTCCATCAGGTGCCGGACGGCCTCCCCGAGGTTGAGCGAGGCGCCGACGATACCGATCAGCTCCCCGTGGCGGTACACGCCGCTGTCGGTGACCAGCGCGTGCAACATCTCGCCCCCGCGGCGCTGGACCGGGAACCCGCCGGACCAGGAACGGCCCTCCCGCACGGCAGCCATGATCTCCGAAGCCGCCTGCTTGGAGACCGTGGGCACCGTCACCTCCGTGATGTCACGGCCCAGGGCGTCGGCGGCGGGCCAGCCGTAGAGCTGCTCGGCGGCGTCGTTCCAGGCCACGACCGCTCCCTGCAGGTCCGTCGCGATCACCGCGTGCCCGAGCGCGTGCAGCAGCTCGTCTGCAGACGGACGCACAGGACGTACCTCGGTCTCCGTCGATCCGGGCTCCATCGCTCCAGCGTGCACCCGGCGGCCGGCGCGGTCACGGGGCGAAAGTCCCCGTGCCGAGGACCGAGGGGGCCTCTGGCATCTGCCGTGATTCACCTTCGCCGGGGGAGCCGCCGCTGAGGTGCGACAGATGACGATCGTCGTACTCGACCCACACCGAAGGGACCATCCATGGGAACGCTCACCGTCTGGAAGTTCGACACCGCGGACGGCGCCGACAAGGCGACCGACATCCTGAAGGACATGGCGGCCCAGCGGCTGCTCACCATCCACGACGCCGCCACCGTCCGGTGGGAGGAGGGGAAGAAGAAGCCGAAGACGCGACAGCTGAACAACCTCGCCGGTGCTGGCGCGCTGGGTGGAGCGTTCTGGGGGATGCTCTTCGGGCTGATCTTCTTCGTCCCCCTGCTCGGTGCGGCGATCGGTGCTGCGTCCGGCGCACTGGCAGGGTCGCTGTCCGACGTCGGCATCGACGACAAGTTCATCAACCGCATCCGCGAACAGGTCACACCCGGCACCTCGGCCCTCTTCATCATGACCTCGGACGTCGTGGTCGACCGAGTGCACGAGGCGTTCGCAGACTCGGGACCGGAGCTGATCTTCACCAACCTCAGCGACGAGCAGGAGCGCGCGATCCGTGAGGTCTTCGCGGACGCCTGAGCGCTGTCACCGCGCGCCACGCCGTCGGGTCGGGTCCTCGTGCCTGCCCTGACGGCGTGGTGCTACGGCACCCCGCTGGGCGCCACCGCTGGATCGGTGCGGCTCAGGCGGATGGAACAGGCGCGTGCCCTCGACGTCATCGACGCAATCGTCGTCTCATGGGCGCCGGGGGCGCACCGACCACGCGTCACCTGGTCGTGGTCGTGGGACGAGGTGGGCCAGCGCGAACCTTCGGTCCTCGTCGCGCTGCTCCGCACGTCCTTCGCCGCCGCGTCCACGCATGCTTCGCTACCGGCGCACCTCACCCACCAGTTTGCCGCGGCCGGCCTGGACCCGGACTTCCTCCAGGCGGTCATCGCACGACTGTCCCAGCGCACGTCCGCCCTGCTGGTGCTCTCCGGGGAGGCGGACCTCTCCGTCGTGGTCCCGGCCGTGAGGCAGCGGATCGTCAGCGGCGACGTGGCCTTGTTGCAGTCGGAGCTACCTGCCGACGGACCGGAGCGTCTGCGGGCCGCGCTGGGACTCGAGGCCCCACGGTCCGACTAGCCGCGTCGGAACCTCCGCGGCTTCCCCGTCCTCGATGCAGATCGGGTGCGGCGCAGTCAGGCGGCGCTGCGGCGCCTGTCGTACCAACCCCAGGCGAGGGTGAGCAGCAGGGCTCCGACGAAGGAGCCGATCAGGCCGCTGGGCCGCAGCTCGAGGCCGTCACCGGCGAGCAGGCTCGCCAGCAGGCCGCCGACGAAGGAGCCGATCAGACCGGTCACGATGGCGATCGTCCAGTTCACGTCGCGCATCGACCGGCCGAGCACCATCTGCGCCAGGCCACCGGCGATCATGCCGAACAGGATGATGGCAAGGATCAACATGGGGGGAGCGTAGTGGCTTCCAAGCCTCCCCGCACCGGTGACGGGGTTACACGGCCTGGTCGAGTGACCAGTCCCGTCACTGGTCCTGGCGCCTGTCGCCCTCCTGGTCGCCCCCGGTCTCGATCGTTGTTCGCGCAACGGCGGCGGCCGTCACGGCGGCGTCGATGGTCGTATGGGGCGTGCCCAGCACGTCGAGGACACCGGTGGCGCTCAGCTCGTCGCGCACCTGCCCGACACTCTTTGCCAGGAGGAGTCGCACGCCGTCCCGTTCGAGGTCCCGGGCGAGATCTGCGAGCATTCCCGCCCCGGTCACGTCGAGGAAAGGTGCGCTCTCGCAGTCCAGGACCACTGCGGCCGTGTCGGGTCCGACGGCGGCGCGAATGGCCGCGCGGGTGTGGTCGGCGTTCGCGTAGAACAGCCCGGCCTCCACCCGGAGCACGACCACGCCGTCCAACGGCGCCACGTCCGGGTGGCGACTGGCATCCAGCCAGAGCCGACGGCCGGCGTCGGGCGAGTCGACCGGCACCAGGACCGCGACGTAGGCGCGAGATGCGCGGTAGAGCAGCAGCACCGCGGACACGACGACACCGGTGAGGAGACCGGGAAGCGTGTCGAGGACGAGCACCCCGACCAGTGCAGCGAGGGCGGCGATGAAGTCGACCCGGGCGGTGAGGCCGAACGCGGCGACCAGACGACTGGTTCCGAGCCGGTACAGGCGACGCAGCGCCGCAATGTCGACCAGCTCGACGACGGCAGCGATGACGACGGCCGCGAGCGTCGCCTCCGGCAGGTCCTCGAACAGGCCGGTGAGGAACAGCAGCGTGACGACGGTCAGTGCGGCCACGAGCAGGCCGGACACCTGGGACCTGGCCCCGGCGCCGCCGTTGACCGCCGTCTTGGACAGGCTGCCGTTGACCACCATGCCGGAGGCGAGGCCCGACCCGAGGTTCGCGGCACCGAGGCCGATCAGCTCGCGGTTGGCGTCGACGTCGTAGCCGGCCTTCGCGGCGTACGTCTTGGCCGCGCCCAGGCCCTCGGCGAATCCGACGAGGAGCACGCCGATGGCCGCGGCGACGAGGCCCAGGTAGTCGCCGGCGTCCAGCGCGTCCGGCAGACCCAGGTCCGGCAACCCGGCTTCGATGTGCCCGACGACTGCCACACCGCGGTCGACGAGGTCCAGCAGGTCGACGGCCCCGATGCCCAGCAATACGACGACGAGCGCTCCGGGCACCAGCGGGACGACGCGCCGCAGCACGAGCACCAGGGCGAGGCTGACGATGCCGACGACGGTCGTCGGCCAGTCGACGTCACCCAGTCGCCCGAGCAGGTCCCACAGCTTCTCGAAGAACGATCCCTCCCCCTTCTCGACGCCGAGCAGCGCGGGGACCTGGCCGATGATGATGGTCAGCGCCAGACCCACGATGAAGCCCTTCAGCACCGGCTCGGAGATGAACGCCGCGACGAACCCCAGCCGCAACAGGCCGGCGGCCACACCCAGCATCCCCGTGACCAGCGCCAGACCGACCGTCAGCGCGACGAACCGGTCCGACCCCGCGTCCGCGTAGGCGGCGACGATCCCGGCCGACAGGGCAGCCGTCGCCGACATCGGGCCCACGACGAGGTGGCGGGAGCTGCCGAGCATCGCGTAGAGCACGAGCGCGGGGACCGCGGCGTACAGCCCCACCACCGGCGACACCCCGGCGATGGTGGCGTACGCCAAGGACTCGGGGACCAGGACGGCCCACACGGTGAGCCCGGCGACGAGGTCTGCTCGCGCCCACGATCGGCGGTAGCCGTGCAGCGACGCGAAGAGCCACCCGAAGCGGTTGGGTCGAGTGCCTGTGTCCACCGCCCGGGACGACGTCACGGGGTGACGATGGCGAAGTCCTTGTCGCCCGGTCGTAGGACGCCCAGCAGCCTGCCGATCGCCGACTCGTCGCCCGTGACCTCGATGCCCGTCTGGGCGAGGTTGCCGGAGGCCAGCGCCGGTAGGGCCTGCCGGGTCGTTGTGACGGTGGTGCCGGCGTCCGTGCGTTGCGGGCGGGCGCTGTAGGTCAGCACGCCGTTGGCGAGCCGGACGCGGTAGCGCTCATCGGTGTCGGTGAGGACGACGTCGATGTCCAGCTTCTCGTCCCACGCCGCGGGACCGTCGACCTGGATGGCGAGCGCGTCGAAGAGCATGGCGGGACTGAGCTGCGCCACCACGTCCGGTGCGTTCGTCTCCGTCGGCGTGCCGAACTGGCCGTCCCTGAGCTCGGTGACGCCCGAGAGGTAGAAGTCGCGCCAGGTGCCGTTCTCGGAGCCGTAGCCGAGCTGTTCGTAGGTGTCCGCGAGCACCTCGCGGGCGTCGGCGTGGTCGGGCTGGGCGAACACGGCGTGGTTGGCGACCTCCGCTGCCCAGCGGTAGTCGCCCGCGTCGAAGGCGGCGCGGGCTGCGGCTACGGTCGCCTCGATGCCGCCGGCGAGCTCGACGTACCGCATGGCCCTCTCGACCGGCGGGTGTTCCCACAGGTGGGCGGGATTGCCGTCGAACCACCCCAGGTAGCGCTGGTAGATCGCCTTGACGTTGTGGCTGACGGAGCCGTAGTAGCCGCGCGTGCTCCAGGCGTTCTCCAGCGCCGGTGGCAGCTCGATCCGCTCCGCGATCTCCGGGCCGACGTAGCCCTGGTTGAGCATCCGCAGCGTCTGGTCGTGCAGGTAGGCGTAGAGATCACGTTGCAGGGAGAGGAACTCGACCGCACGTTCCTGGCCCCACGTCGGCCAGTGGTGGGAGGCGAAGACGACCTCGAGGTCCCCGCCGAAGAGGTCGATGGTCTCGGTGAGGTACTTCGACCAGCCGTTCGGGTCGCGCACGACCGCCCCGCGCAGGGTCAACAGGTTGTGGAGGTTGTGGGTCGCGTCCTCCGCCGCGCACAGCGCCTTGAAGTCCGGCAGGTAGATGAGGAACTCCGAGGGCGCCTCGGTGTCGGGAGCCATCTGGAAGACCATGCGAACTCCGTCGACGGTCGCCTCGTGACCGGTCGTCGTGACGATGTCGGTCGGCTCCATCAGAGAGACAGTCCCGACGGAGATGGTCTGTCCGAGCCCTGCGCCGACTCCGCCTCGGGGGCTCCGGGCGAGCGCGGCGCCGTACATGTACGCCGCTCGCCGGTTCATGGCGGTGCCGGCGTAGACGTTCTCCGCCACGGCGTGTTCGATGAATCCTTCCGGCGCGAAGACCTTCACCTCACCGGCGTCCACCTGCTCCTGGCTGACGAATCCCTTGATGCCGCCGAAGTGGTCGGCGTGCGAGTGGGTGATGACGACCGCCTTGACCGGTCGGTCTCCGCGGTGCCGGCGGTAGAGCGCCAGCGCTGCCGCGCCGGTCTCGACCGACAACAGGGTGTCGAAGACGATGATGCCCTCGTCCCCCTCCACGATCGAGGTGTTCGACAGGTCCATGCCGCGCACCTGGTAGATCCCCGGCACGACCTCGAAGAGCCCGTCGATCGCCGCCAGTTGGCACTGGCGCCAGAGACTCGGATTCACGGTGTCCGGGCAGTCGCCCTCGAGGAAGTCGTAGGTGGAGTTGTCCCACAGCACGGTTCCGTCCTCGGCGAGGACGGGCTCGTCGAGCGGCGCGACGAGCCCGCGGTTCGCGTCCTCGAAGTCCTGGGTGTCGTCGAACGGCAACCGCTCGCGGAGCTCGGCCTGTTGGCGGACGATGGTCGGTGCAGCGGCCCGGGATGTCGACATGCCTCGATCGTTCGTGCTGACGGAAAGTCCCGGCTCACCCGGTCGAGGTGATGTCGGAACGGCACGGCTCTGCCGGTTCGCGCGTCACACGACTCGAGCCTGGGACTCACCAGGCCGCGCCGGGGTTCCGGCGCTCGGTTCGAGGTCCTCTGTCGTCGCCGAGTGCGCTGAACCGCTCGACCTTGTCCTTGGGGCCCGAGATGACGATCTCGGCGCCCTCGCGGAGCACGGTGCTCGGGGTGGCGTAGGTGAAGTCCTCGCCGTAGGGCTTCACCCCGACGATGGTGATGCCGTACTCCTGCCGCACGCCGTAGCCAGCCAGGCTGCGGCCCATCAGGGAGCGGGGCGGTCTGGTCTTGGCGAACGCATAGCCGTCGTCGAACTCGATGTACTCGATCATCCGGCCGGTGACGAGGTGGGCGACCCGTTTGCCCATGTCGTGCTCGGGACGTACGACGTGGTGCACCCCGATCTGGTTGAGGATCCGGGCGTGTGACTTGCTGATCGCCTTGGCCCAGACGTTGCGGACGTCGAGCTCGAGGACCACTGACGCAGAGAGGATGCTCGCCTCGAGGTTGGTGCCGACGCCGATGACGGCGCGGTCGAACTCGGCCACGCCGAGCTCGCGCATGGCGTCCAGGTCAGTCGAGTCGGCCTCGACCACGTGCGTCAGGCGGCCTGCGAGGTTGCGCACGACCTTCGGATCGGAATCGACGCCGAGCACCTCGATGCCTTCCTTGGTGAGCTCCAGAGCCAGGGAGCGGCCGAATCGGCCCAACCCGACGACGACCACGCCTGGGGAGTTGTTCCTAGCCAATGATCGGCCTTCCTTCCGGGAGACGGTGCAGGTGGGAGTGGTCCCGCAGTGCGAGCGCGGACACGAGCGTGATGGGCCCGAGCCGCCCGACGAACATCAGGAGTACCAGGACCAGGTGGGCTGCTGTGGGGAGGTCGGCCGTGATGCCGGTCGAGAGCCCGACGGTGGCGAAGGCCGACACCACCTCGAAGAGGGCGTCCTCGGTGGCCACGTCGCTCAGCTGCAGGATCACCAGCGTCGACCCCACCACGGCACCCAGCGCCAGCAGCGCCACGGTCAGCGCCTGGCGGATGGCGCGCGGGTCGATCCTGCGGCGGAAGGCGGTGACGTCAGCCTCTCCTCGCACCTCGGCGAAGATCACGAAGAACAGCAGGATGAACGTGGTCACCTTGATGCCGCCGGCAGTGCCTGCCGACCCGCCACCGATGAACATGAGCATCTCGGTGCCCAGCAGTGTGCCGTCGGCCATCTGGCCGTAGTCGAGGCTGTTGAACCCTGCGGTGCGCGGCATGACGGCCTGGAAGAAGCCTGCGAGGAGACGGTCGGGGGTGCTCAGTGCGCCGAGGGTGGCGGGGTTGTTCCACTCGCTGGCCGTCACGAAGACGGTTCCGAGGACCAGGAGGCCGGCGGTCACGCTGAGCGTCATCTTGGTGTGCATGCTCCATGCCCACGTGGGCTGGAAGCGGCGGTACAGCTCGAGCCACACCGGGAATCCCAGTCCGCCTGCGATCACCGCGAACGCGATCGGCAGGCAGATCCACGGATCGGACACGAACCCCATCAGGCTGTCGCTGTACAGCGCGAACCCGGCGTTGTTGAACGCCGAGACTGCGTGGAACACGCCCAGGTACGTCGCGCGTCCCCACTCCTCGTCGTACCCCCACGCGAACCGCAGCGTGAGGAAGGCCGCGGTGACGGTCTCGAACAGGAGGCTGATCGCCACGACGCCCTTCACGACGGTCCGTACGTCGCCCAGTCCGGTTGCCTTGGTCTCAGCAGCGGCGGTCAGTCGCGACCGCAGCCCCAGGCGGCGGAAGACCAACAGGCCGAGCAGGGACGCCAGCGTCATGATCCCGAACCCGCCGACCTGGATCAGGGCGAGGATCACCACCTCGCCGAAGGTCGACCAGTACGACGGAGTGTCCACCAGGACCAGCCCGGTGACGCACACAGCACTGGTGGAGGTGAACAGGGCAAAGATGAACGGGGCGCCCCCTTCACCCACCCGAGCCACGGGAAGCATCAACAGGGCCGTGCCCACCAGGACCGCCAGCGCGAAGGCGACGACGACGACCTGGGCGGGGTGCCTCAGCCACGGGCGGTCATCCCTGCGCAGGACCCGCGAGAGCGATGCCGTCACCCTACGAGGCTAGGACACCCGGGTCGGACCGCCGCGAGGACCTGGGACCAAGAGACGAGCCATCGCGGGCTTGACGTTGACGTAGCGTCAACCCTCGAGGCTGTGCACATGAGCACCAGCACACCCGCGGTCACGATCGCCGGACTCACGAAGTCCTATGGCGACCACCACGTCCTGAAAGGCGTCGATCTCGACGTCGCGCCCGGCAGCATCTTCGCCCTCCTCGGCTCCAACGGCGCCGGCAAGACCACGGTCGTCAAGATCCTCTCGACGCTGCTCAAGCCGGACGGCGGGACAGCGACGGTCAACGGGTACGACGTCGCCACCCACCCTGCGGAAGTCCGCGCGTCGATCAGCCTCACCGGCCAGTTCGCCGCGGTCGACGAGATCCTGACCGGCCACGAGAACCTCATGCTCGTCGCCGAGCTGCGGCGCGTCGCGAATCCCCGCCAGGTTGCCAGCAGCCTGCTCGAGCGCTTCGACCTCACCGACGCCGCGGGCAAGCGGGTCGCGACGTACTCCGGCGGCATGCGCCGACGACTGGACATCGCGATGAGCCTGATCGGCGATCCGCCCGTCATCTTCCTCGACGAGCCCACGACCGGGCTCGACCCGCAGTCGCGGATCGAGGTGTGGAAGACCGTCAAGGGCCTCGCTGATGCGGGCACCACGGTGCTTCTCACCACGCAGTACCTCGACGAGGCCGAGCAGCTCGCCGACCGGATCGCGATCCTGCACGACGGCGTGATCATCGCCATCGGCACCCTCGCCGAGCTCAAGCAGCTGCTCCCACCCGTCAAGGTCGAGTACGTCGAGAAGCAACCCACCCTCGAGGAGATCTTCCTCGCCATCACCGCCCACGGCGACGTCTCGATCGTCGACACCAGCAAGGACGGCTTCCGATGAGCACCCAGCTGCCCCTCGTCACCACGACCCACGTCTTCGGCGACTCCGTCATCATGCTGAAGCGCTCACTGCGCCACATCCTGCGGAGTCCCGACACCATCATCACCACCGCGATCACGCCGATCGCCATGCTGCTGCTGTTCGTCTACGTCTTCGGCGGCTCCATCGACATCGGCGACGGAGCCGGCGCCGGCGGGTACGGGACGTACGTCACGTATCTCCTGCCCGGCATCCTGCTGATCACGATCGCGTCGGGGGTCGCCTACACCTCGTACCGGCTCTTCCTCGACCTGCAGAGCGGCATCTTCGAGCGCTTCCACTCGATGCCCATCGCGCGCTCGGCCGCCTTGTGGGGCCACGTGCTGACGTCGTTGGTGGCGACTCTGATCTCGCTGTCGCTCGTCGTCGCCGTCGCGCTGGTGATGGGCTTCCGGTCGGGCGCCGGCGTGCTCGCGTGGCTGGCGGTCCTCGGCATCCTGGTGCTGTTCACGCTGGCGCTCACCTGGCTGGCCGTGGCCGCCGGTCTGGCGGCGAAGTCGGCGGACGGCGCGGGTGGGTTCGCCTACCCGTTGCTGTTCCTGCCGTTCCTCAGCTCCGCGTTCGTGCCGACCGAGAACATGCCCGGACCGGTGCGCTGGTTCGCCGAGAACCAGCCGGTCACGCCGATCGTCAACACGCTGCGGAACCTCTACGCCGAGCAGCCGCTCGGCGACGACGGCTGGATCTCCTTCGCCTGGCTGGTGGGGCTGCTGGTCGTCGCGTTCGCGCTCGCGATGCGCACCTATCGGCACAGGCTGGCCTGAGAGGCTGGCTCTGTGCTCACGATCAGCCAGCTGGCGTCGTACGCCGGCGTCACGGTACGGACAGTGCGCTTCTACCACCAGAAGGGACTCCTGCCGGAGCCGGAGCGCGACCACTCCGGCTACCGGCGGTACGACGCCAGCGCGGTCGTCGAGCTGATCCGGATCCGCACCCTGGCCGATGCCGGTGTGCCGCTGTCGCGCGTGAAGGAGCTGCTCGCCGCCGACGTCACGGAGTTCGCGGCCGCGATCGAGGAGATAGACCGCCGTCTGCGAGCGGAGATCCGTGAGCGCCAGCGGCACCGCGAGCGGATCGCCCGGCTCGCTGCGGGCGACAGCCTCGCGCTGCCGCCGGAGGCGGTCGCCTACCTGGAACGGATGCGCGAGCTGGCCATCCCCGAACGGATCATCGAGGGCGAGCGCGACGCCTGGATCCTCGTCGCCGCGCAGCTCCCGGAGCGCATGGGCGTCTACATCCAGAGCAAGCAGGACCAGCTCGACGATCCCTCCGTGGTCGACTTCTACAGGGACATTGACGACATCGCCCAGTGGCGACCCGGGGACCCGCGACTGCCGGCCGTCGCCGACCGGCTGGTGGCGCAGCTCGAGGCAGTCCCGGAGGAGGAGTGGAAGGTCTTTGCGGAGGACAACACCATGAGCGACGACCTCGTCGCCCTGCTCGATGACTGGTTCCTCCGCAGGGTGCCCGTCGGCGCAGACCTGAGGCGCCTCCTCGAGGAGCGCGGCTGGACCGGCTGGACCCGACTGGAACGGATCAGGCCGTGAAGGACGCCGAAGGGGCCCCCGAGCTCGCACTCAGGGGCCCCTTGATGACAGAGCCCGTTCAGTTCGAGCTGCCGTTCCTAGATGTCGTGGTAGCACCGAGACGCCGCTCGAGCTCCACTTCAGCGAGCCGGAGGCGCTCCGCCCTACCCAACCGTCCTCGGAGGGCTCAGGAGCGGACGTCCAGGACGACCTTGCCGACGCGGTCGGTTGCGTCGAGTCGCGCATAGGCGGAGCCGATGTCGGTGAGCGGGAACACGGAGTCCACGCGAGGCGCCCAGCGGCGGCTGGCCACGTGGTCGAGCAGGGCCGCGAAGTCCTGCGGGCTGCCCATCGACGAGCCGAGGACGTCGACCTGCTTCCAGTAGATCGACTGGACGTCGAGGGTCGCGAGGGGTGCGGCCATCTTGCCCACGACCACGAGCCGACCCGCGGGACGGAGGTTGTCGACGAAGACGCTCCACAGCGCCCCGGTCGGGTCGACGGCGAGGTCAGCCCCGCCGAGCGTCGCCGCACGAAGCCGACCGGCGAGATGGGCGTCCGTACGGTTCACCGTCGCTGATGCGCCGAGCGCGATCGCCTCAGAGGCTTTGGCGTCGGAGCCCGTGACGGCGACGACACGCGCACCGACGGCGGCGGCGATCTGGATCGCGGCTGATCCGACCCCTGAGGAGGCAGCGCCGACGAGCACTGTCTCCCCCTCGATCAGTCGGCCGCGGGTGACCAGCGCCCGCCAGGCGGTCATGGCGGCCATCGGGAGCGCGGCGGCCTCGTCCCATGTCAGGTGCGCGGGCTTGGGATGGAGGTTCACGGCCGGGACGGCGACGTACTCGGCGTGCGTGCCGTGGGTGGGGGAGCCGAGGATCTCGTACTCGGCAGAGGGGAAGCGCTCGTCCTGGCCCCAGTGCAGGGAGGGGGAGATGATGACGTGGTCCCCGACGGTCCAGCCGGCCGAGGTCGGGACGTTGGGCCCGAGCTCGTGGACGACGCCCGCCCCGTCGGAGCCGAAGATCGCTCCCGGGGCCTCGGAGGTCCTCCGCTCCAGCATCATGGCGTCGAGCCGGTTGAGGCTGGCGCGTTCCAGGCGTACGACGACCCAGTCGCCTCTGGCGTGGGGGCGGGGCACGTCCACGACACGGACCGGTGGTTCCTCCGGTTCGGTCCCGACTACTGCGGCTCTCATGGTTCTCCTCAGGGGTATCGACGCCTGCGCGCCACGGGTTGGTGGACCTCAGTGCGGGAAGGTGGCGCGCCGGCGTCCACACCGTGGGCAGTGGCCGTGGCGGACGACGTCGAGCTCCTGTCCGCACCAGCAGGCCGGAGCGGCTCCAGGCATCCGGGCCGCGGTCCGCGGCCTCGGGGTGATGGCGTGCATCAGTCTCGCCTCCTCTCGGTGCGGCTCAGCGCATGGACGCGGTCAGCCAGCCCTGCTGGTACCAGCGGGTGACGGACGGGGTCCGGTGGGCGGCGCGGTCGGAGGCGATCTCGTAGCCGGCTCCGGTGAGCGCGCGCCCGATGAGTGGCAGCAGGCCCTCTCCGCCTCGGACGACGACGTCCCCCGTGCGGTCGGCCGTGGCGTCGGTGACGCCGGACAGGCGACGTAGACGGGACTCGAGGCGGCTGGCTTGGCCCGCATCGGACGAGCCGTTGATCTGGAGGTGATAGGTGGTCATGGCCGTTCTCCTTCGGGTTGGTGGGTTGTGGATGAGTGGCTGGGTGCGAGCTCCTCGCAGGGGGTGAGCTGCAGACCAGCGGGGCCGGTGAGGCGCGAGTTCAGGGAGTCCCACGGGGCCCGCGTGAGTGGGGGTGGGGGGCAGCTCGCGGACTCTCCGGCTCGGGTGCGCTCATGACACCGAGCTCACGACGGTGGTCTGGTACTGGCCGTTCGTATAGGTCAGCAGCCGCAGCGGCTGGCCGGAGAAGTCGCCGGCGTAATACCCGTTGTGCGGGTGACGGGGGCGGGGGTGGTAGGTCCCGGACTCTTCCTCGATGTTCCGTGATGCGGCCATGTCGTCCACTTCCTTGGGTGATCCGAGAACGTGTTGGTGTCTGGGGCGACCATGCGACCGGGGGCTTGCCCCGCTCTGTCCCAGCGCTGTCCGCGCAGAGGGTCAGGCGACAGCGGGCACGGGCAGAGGTGGGGGCGACGTCGGTCCGGCGATCTCGGCGGCCTGGGCGGCGGGCGTACCGTCCGGCAGGAAGCGCGTCGGTTCGGAGCGGGCCGACCGACGCCAGCGGCGCTCCTGGTCGAGCCAGGTCGCCCCGAACAACGCCGAGCCGACGGCCGTGGAGATGACGGCGACAACCGCAACGGGCACGGGACTGAAGGCGGACAGGACCAGTCCCAGCAAGGCGCCGGAGACGACGGCCGTCACGGCCGAGACCGAGGTCGCGGTGTGGGAGAAGTGGTGCCATCGGCTGTGCTGCTCACCAGCCTGCCGCATGATCGTGTGGGGGTCGTCACCCGCCGGCTGCATCCAGTACTGCCGGCCGGCCGGGTCGAGCGTGAGGTAGAACGCGCGGATCCGACCGATCGCCCGGGCGTAGTGGGCGTCCTGGACAGCGAGGTCGGCGAGCCTCATGTAGCTGGTGACGCCGAGCACCACGAGCGCGGGCAGCACCACCAGCGCGAACGCCAGGAAGGTGTCCCCGAGCTGGTCGAGCTGCGCGACCAGGGCGAGGGCGACGGTCGCAGCGCTGGTGGCGGACAGGAAGAGGGAGCTGCGACCGTTGGCCTCGACCACGGTGGACGAGCGCGACGCCTGGAGCGTGTAGTGCTCGGTCGTCAGTGCGGCGAGCAGTGCGGGATTGGACATGTGCTCCGCATCGGAGCTGTCGACGAGGTTCATGGGAATCCTTCTGGCGATGGGCTGGCGTGGTCCCCGGAACGTCGTGTGCCTGCCTGTCGGACCCCTGCTCGTTCGCTGTCCCCCGGAGGGTCGGACACCGGGCGTCACCCGTGGATCGGCACGGACAGCGAGTGGACAGCGCCGGCTCGCACTCTTGGCTCACCACCACAGGACTGATGCCTCGGGCAGTGAGAGAGCAACGAGATGGACGAGATGGAGCTGACCGTGAGCGGCATGTCGTGCCGCCGCTGCGTACGTGAGGTGACCGCGCGACTGCGCGACGTCGCCGGCGTCGAGCGCGTGGTCGCCGACCCGCTGCGCTCGACCGTCCACCTCGTCGGCTCCATGTCCCACGCCGACGTGCTCGCGGCCTTCGAGGGAACGACGTACCGACCGGTCCTGCGCGGGGTCTGACCGCCCACAGCTGCCAGTTCCGAGGCGACAGCCGCAGGACAGGGCCGGGACAGGGCCCGTCAGCAGCCTTTCGCACCGAACGTGACCCCACCGCACCCCTGCAAGGGAGCGCACCGCGGGGGGCACGCCATCCGTTCGACCCACCTCACAGAAGGGCATCACCATGTCTTCCACCCACACGCCCGCAGGGGCCCCGAGCAGCCGACGCTGGCTGGCTCTGGGGCTCATCGCCGCGGCCCAGTTCATGGTCATCATGGACACCTCGATCATCGGCGTCGCGCTACCCGAGATGCAGCGCGACCTCGGCTTCAGCCCTGAAGGCCTCACGTGGGTCTTCAACGCCTACGTGGTCGCCTTCGGTGGCCTGTTGCTCCTCGGGGGACGGCTGTCGGACCTGTTCGGCGCCCGTCGCATCTTCGGCACGGGCTGGGCGATCCTGGCCGCCGGTTCCCTCGCAGCAGGCCTTGCCACCGACCCGACCATGGAGCTGGTGGGCCGCGCCGTCCAGGGCGCCGGATCCGCACTGATCGCTCCGGCCGCCCTCACGTTGCTGTTCACGATCTTCGGCGCGAGCCCGGGCGAGCTGACCAAGGCGCTGGCCCTGTACGGCGCGGCGGCGCCGGCCGGCGGCACCGCGGGCGTCTTCCTCGGCGGGGTGCTCACCGAGTACGCCAGCTGGCCGTGGGTCTTCTTCATCAACCTGCCCCTTGCTGCCGTCGTCCTCGTCACGATGCGGGCGGTGATGCCGCAAGGTGCGACCCGGCCCGGATCGCTCGACGTCGCCGGTGCCGTCACGGTCACCGCCGGTCTCGGGTCGCTGGTGTTCGGCGTCGTCACGGCGCCGCAGTCCGGATGGACCTCGCCGATCACCCTGCTGGCCGGCGCGGCGGGCATCGCCCTCCTCGGTGCCTTCGTCCTCCTGCAGGCCAGGCGCCGTGAGCCGCTCATGCGGCTCGGCATCTTCCGTGCCCCCAACCTCGCGGCGGCGAACTTCGCCCAGTTCATGCTGGGAGCCGCCTGGATCCCGATGTTCTTCTTCGTCAACCTCTACCTGCAGCAGGTCCTCGGCTTGGGTGCGTTCGCCTCCGGCGCCGCCCTGCTGCCACTGACCATCACGATCATGGTCGGGATGATCACGCTGGCGCCGCGCCTGATCGGAAGGTTCGGTCCGCAGACCATGACCGTCGCCGGGCTCGCGGTACTCGCGGCGGGTCTCGTCTGGCTCTCGTTCATCGGGCCCGACGGCAGCTTCGTCGCAGACGTCCTCCCCGCGTCCCTCGTGACCGCAGCGGGCATGGCGATGGCGTTCATCCCCTCGCTCGGGCTCGCCCTGTCCTCGGCTTCGCCGGAGGAGGGCGGCCTGGCATCCGGCATCGTGAGCACCAACTACCAAGTCGGGTCCGCGCTCGGACTCGCTGCGATGACGGCCCTGGCCTCGGCCTTCGGTGCCGACCGGGTCGGTGATGCCGCCGCGCAGACCACCGGCTACTCCGCCGGCCTGCTCGGCGCTGCCGCCATCGCGGCTGTCGGTGCCCTCGTCGCGAAGGCCTGGCTGCGGTCCACTGCACCCGCGACCCCCGAGACCGACGAGCAGCCTGCTGCGGTCTGACAGACCCCCGAAACGCCCGGCCACCCAGGGCCGGCACCAACAGAGAAGGAGAACCACCATGACCACCACCGAGACCACCACCGAGACCTACGACGTCGTCGGCATGACGTGCGACCACTGCGTCCGATCCGTGACCGAGGAGGTCAGCGCCCTCGACGGCGTCTCCCAGGTCGAGGTCGACCTCGCCTCGGGAAGGGTCCACGTGACCACGCGGCAGCCGGTCACCACCGAGCAGGTGCGTGAGGCCGTCGCGGAGGCCGGCTACCAGCTGGTCTGACGACCCGCCGCGCTCCGGAGGAGGAACCCCCTGCCCCTCCGGAGCGCGGCTTTCCGTCGCCTGCGACCGCCGCCCCGGGTGGACAACCACTGGACAGGAGGACGACAGCACCGCCGCCGAACCTCCAAGCACCAACTCCTCCCTCTACCAGGAGCACCGATGACCACCACCCAAGCCCCGACACCCGCAGACGCGGGCCGACGTCCGACGGCGAGCCCGGAGCCGGACGACGCCTACGAGACCTGCACCCTCGACATCGGCGGGATGACCTGCGCCTCCTGCGTACGCCGGATCGAGAAGTCCCTCCTGAAGCTAGACGGCGTCGCCGAGGCCAAGGTCAACCTCGCCACCGAGGTAGCGTCGGTCACCTTCGCCCCGGGGGCGATCGACGTGGACGGCCTGACCGCTGCCGTCACCAGGGCCGGATACACCGCCACCCCGCGGCACCACGGCGACGCGCCTGAGACACCAGAGCAGCGAAGTGGCGACGCGGAGGCGGCCGAGGAGCGAGACCGCGCCCTCAACCGCATGAAGCGCAAGTGGCAGGTGGCGTTGGCCACCGGGCTCGGGTTGATGGGGCTCATGTACGTGCCGCTCTACATCGACACCATGGACTGGCTGATGCCGGCGATCTTCGTCGTCGCCACCGTCGTGCAGTTCTGGGCCGGCCGCGACCTCTACGCGTCGGCGTGGGCGGCAGCCAGGCACCACACGACCAACATGACCACCCTGGTGGCACTCGGGACGGGCGTGGCCTACGGGTACAGCACCTTCGTGACGCTCTGGCCAGGACTCGCCGAGAGCTGGGGCCTCCCGCTCCACGTCTACTACGAGACCTCGCTGATCATCGTCGCGCTCGTGCTCGCGGGGAAGTGGATGGAGGCCCGCGCCAAGAAGCGCACTGCCGAGGCCGTCTCCGCGCTGATGGGCCTGGCACCCAAGACCGCCCGCGTCGTCCGCGGCGACACCGAGGTCGACATCCCCGTCGAGGACGTGGTCGTGGGCGACGTCGTACGCATCCGTCCCGGGGAGAAGGTCCCGGTGGATGGCGTCGTCACCAGCGGCACCACCACCGTGGACGAGTCCATGCTGACCGGCGAGAGCCTCCCCGTGGACAAGTCCCCGGGCGACGCGATGATCGGTGCCACCATCAACACCACGGGGTCCGTGCTGATCCGCACCACCGCCGTCGGCGACGACACCGCTCTGGCTCAGATCATCCGCCTGGTCGAGGACGCGCAGGGCAGCAAGGTCCCGCTCCAGCGACTCGCCGACCAGGTGTCGTCGGTCTTCGTGCCGACCGTCATCCTGGGTGCCGCCCTCACGTTCGTCCTGTGGGCCGTCTTCGGCCCGGAGACCGAGAACCTGACCATGGCCATCGGCACCACCATCGCGGTCCTGATCATCGCCTGCCCCTGTGCACTCGGCCTCGCCACCCCGACCGCGATCATGGTCGGCACCGGCCGTGCTGCCGAGCTCGGCATCCTCATCTCCAACGGTGAGGCGCTCGAACAGGCACGCCGCCTGACCGCGGTCGTGCTCGACAAGACCGGAACCATCACCCACGGGCGCCCCGCCCTCACCGGGATCACCACCCGTGGCGGGTGGGCCGAGCCCGAGGTGCTCGCGCTGGTGGCCTCCGCTGAGGCCGGGAGCGAGCACCCCCTCGCACAGGCGATCGTGGATCGCGCCCGTGACACTGGGACGGAGCTCGTGGACGTGACGTCGTTCGAGGCCGTCCCGGGCCACGGCATCGACGCAGTGGTCGGAGGACGCCGGGTCCGCGTGGGCAACCTCGCGCTGATGGACCGGGCCGGCACGGACGTCGCCGAGCTCGAGGAGGTCGCGGCAAGCGCCGCCGAGCGCGGTGAGACACCGATGTACGTCGCCATCGACGGCGAGGCCGCAGCGGTGATCAGCGTCGCCGACACCGTGAAGCCGGAGTCCGCGGAGGCCATCGCGCAGCTCGAGGCCCTCGGCCTCGAGGTGTGGATGATCACCGGCGACAACGCGGCGACCGCGCAGGCGGTGGCTGCCCAGGTCGGCATCCGGCACGTCATGGCCGAGGTGCTGCCTGCTGACAAGGCTGCCCAGGTGGCCCGGTTGCAGGAGCAGGGGCATGTCGTCGCGATGGCCGGCGACGGCATCAACGACGCCGGCGCCTTGGCACAGGCAGAGCTCGGCATCGCGATCGGCACGGGTGCCGACGTCGCCATCGCCGCCTCGGACATCACCCTGGTCGGCGGCGACCTGCGGAGCATCGTCTCGGCGATCGCGCTGTCGCGGCGCACCGTGACAACCATGCGCCAGGGACTCGTGTGGGCCTTCGGCTACAACGTGCTCCTCATCCCGGTCGCCGCCGGTGCGCTCTATGCCTGGGACGGGCTGTTGCTCGACCCGGTACTGGCTTCCGCGGCGATGGTGATGAGCTCGGTCAGCGTGCTCAGCAACGCGCTTCGCCTCCGGCGCTTCCGCCGGCCGGCCTCGGTCGCCGAGATCCTGTCCCCGCCGCTGCGCCAGCGGGTCGGGCAGTATGCGTACCTCGCCGGCGTCGCGACGGTGGCCCTGGCCATCGGCGGTGGCCTGACCGCGGTCAGCCGGATGGACTTCGCCGAGCGCGGCATGAACGGCACCCTCGCCTGGATGCAGGGCACCGGCATGCCGATGCGGCCCGCCATGAGCACCATGATGACCGCCGAGGTCCCGCCCACGGAGGCGACCGACGCCGGTCTCACCGTTCAGCTGCAGGTCCCCAGCGACGTCCGGGCCGGCGTGCCGACCACCGTCACCGCAACGGTGGTCGACGCGACCACGGGCGAGCCGGTCACCGACGTCACCCGCAGCCACGAGGCATGGATGCACCTGATCGCGACCAGGGACGACCTCGGCACGTTCGCCCACGTCCACCCCGAGCCAACAGGCCGTCCGGGGGAGCTGGACGTCGAGCTGACCTTCCCGACGCCGGGCCGCTACGTGGTCAACACGGAGTTCCGGCAGCGGGGCGAGATGGCGGACGTCCACCAGCGCCAGGTCGTGACCGTCGGTGGTGCCGCTCCTGCTCCCAAGCCGCTCGCGAGGTCAGGTCGCGTCGTCGAGGTCGACGGGGTGCAGGTGGAGCTCGGGGGCGAGGCGGTGGTGGGTGCGCGCAGCGACCTGCACTTCTCGTTCACCGACGCCCGTACCGGTCAGCCGGTCGACGACCTCCGCCCGTTCCTGGCGGCAGCCGGCCACGTGGTGGTGATGCGTGGTGACGCGCTGACCTTCGCCCACGAGCACGCTGAGGTCGAGGACGAGGATGGACGTCCGGTGTTCGCCGTTCCCGGTCAGGAGTTCGGACCCGAGCTCGACGTCCACGCGGAGTTCGACTCCCCGGGCCTCTACCGGATGTGGGGCCAGTTCCGCCTCGCCGACGGCGACGTGGTGACGGTGCCGTTCACCGTCCAGGCAACCTGACCGAGAGGTCGCCGGCCCGCCCTCGACAGCGGGCCGGCGACCGCGTCCCTGCCCGGGAGGGCACCATGTCCCTGCTCCACACCCTCGACCAGCACCCCTGGCTGGTCGCCCTCGGCGGGCGCCGCGGCCTGGTCGACGGCGCCGTGCCCCCGATCGTCTTCGTCGCCGCGAACGCGGTTCTCGGGATGCTGGGCGCAACGCACGCGCTGTACCTCGCGGTGGGGGCAGCGGCGGCGACGGCCCTGGTCGTCCTGGCCGGACGCACCCTGCGTGGCGAGTCGCTCAAGGGTGGCCTCCGCGGTCTGGCGGGCCTCGCGGTGGCCGTGGCCTTCGCCGCGTGGACCGGGCAGGCACGCGACTTCTTCCTGCCCGGCATCTACGTCGACGCGGTGTACAGCGTTGCCTTCGCCGCCTCCGCAGTCGTCGGACGACCGGTGGTCGGCTACCTCTACGGCGCGCTCTTCGGGGCCGGTGCCTCGTGGCGAGGAGACCGCCGGCTCCGTCGGGTGCTCGTCGTCGCGACGTACGGCTGGTCCATCGTCTTCGTGGTGCGGACCGCTGTGCAGGCCATGCTCTACCGCGCCGACCAACCCGAGCTCCTGGCCCTCGCCAAGGTGGTGCTGGGATGGCCGCTCACCGCCGTCGCGGTCGCGACCACCCTCGCCGCCGTCCGGTGGGCCGGCAGCGATTGCGAGCAGGACGGGTGAGCGGGACCATGAGGACGTCACGATGGGAGAGACATGGGTCAGGCGCAGTTCCGGTTGCTCGGACCGATGGGCATGACGGTCGACGGTCGGTCGGCGAAGCTTCCGGGAGCTGCCGAGCGCGCGCTCATGGCGCAGCTCCTGCTGGCACCGGGACGGACGATCCCGGCCACCCTGCTGGTCGATCGGCTGTGGTCGGAGTCCACCTTGCCGGTCGACCCCATGAATGCCTTGCAGATCCGAGTCTCCAAGCTGCGACGCTCGCTCAAGGCGGTCGGCCTGGAGGACGTCGTCACACGTGAGGGCGTCGGATACCGCGCGGACGTGGACCCCGCCCAGGTCGACGCCCACGAGTTCGAGCAGCAGCTCCGCGAGGCACGCGCGAGCAACGCGACCGGCACCCCGGACGGGCACACCGCGGAGCAGCTCGCCCGGTACGACGACGCCCTCTCCCTCTGGTCCGGCGAGCCCCTGAGCGACTTCACCACCGAGCAGTGGGCGATCGCCGAGGCGGCACGCCTGTCCGAGCTGAGGATCGCGGCGATGACGGAGAGGGCCCAGGTTGCACTTGCCCTGGGGCGGCACGCCGAGGTCCTCGCCCAGCTCGAGCCCGTCGTGGCGGCGGACCCGACCCTGGAGGCCATGGCCGGCCTGCTGATGGTCGCGTTGTACCGCAGCGGGCGGCAGGCCGACGCGCTGGAGGTCTTCGCCCGGACCCGGGACGAGCTCGACGAGGAGCTGGGGCTCGAGCCGTCCCTGACGCTCCGATCGCTGCACGAACGGGTACTGCGGCAGGAACCGTCCCTGGGTGGTCCCACCGACCTGGCACCTCCGGTACCTGTCGTCGTGCCGACCCCGCGCCCACGCGCGGCCGCCGCCGTCCGTGCCACCAACCTTCCGACCGTGGTCCGGCCGTTGATCGGGCGCAGCGCCCAGCTCGACGCCCTCGCCGGGCTGGTGGGGGAGACCCGGCTCCTGTCCCTGATCGGCCCGGGAGGAGCCGGCAAGACGAGCCTTGCGCTGGCCGCCACGGCACGCGTCGCCGACGACTTCGAGGACGGCGCGTTCGGAGTCCGTCTCGCGGCGATCAACGATCCCGACCAGGTCCCGATGGCCGTGGCGGACGCGCTGGGGGTGCCGATGGACGGCGCCGCGGGTGACCGCGACGTCCGGCAGAGGGTCATCAACTTCCTGGGGCACAAGCAGCTCCTGCTGCTCGTCGACAACTGCGAGCACGTGGTCGATGCGGTCGCGGCACTCGTCGACGACGTCTTGGGACGGTGCCCCCACGTCACCGTGGTGGCCACCAGTCGCGAGGCACTCGCGGTGCCTGACGAGGTGCAGGTGTCCGTCGGGCCGCTCGAGACTCCGCCGGAGGACGTCCTTCCCGGGCGGGTGCTGGACTTCGCGGCGGCCCAGCTCTTCGTGGAGCGTGCACGGGCCGTGCGGCCCGGGTCGGTGTTCGACGAGAGGGACCTGGCCGCGATCGGACGGATCTGCCGCGCGCTGGACGGGATCCCGCTCGCGATCGAGCTGGCCGCGGCGCGGACCTCGGCACTCTCGCCTGCCGACATCTCCGGTCGGCTGGACCAACGCTTCACCCTCCTGACGTCCGGCGCCCGAACCGCCGAGGCGCGCCAGCAGACTCTGCGGGCCACTGTCGATTGGAGCTATGAGCTCCTGGGAGACGTGGAACAGACGGTCTTCGAGCGGTTGTCCGTCTTCCGGGGAGGGTGGACCCTCCACGCAGCCGAGGAGATCGTCTCCGACCCGAGCTCGGGGTCGGGCGAGGTGCTCGACGTCGTCGGCCGGCTGATCGAGCGGTCCATGGTGGTCGTCGAGCCTGGCCCGACCACCCGCTACCGGATGCTCGAGACGATCCGGCAGTACGCCGCCGAGCGCCTCGTGACCCGCGGTGTGACGGACGAGGTCGCGCGTCGTCATGCCGAGCACTACCGCGACCTGGCACTGGGCTCGGAGATGGCCCTGCGCGGACACGACCAGCGCGCGACCCTCGAGGCACTGCGGGCCGACCAGCCCAACATCCGCGCCGCCCTGGCGTGGCTCGGCGGCCCCGGGGGCGATCCCGACGCGGCACTGTCGATGGCGGGCTCGCTGGGCCTCTTCTGGCACCTGGGCCGCCACATGGAGGGCAGGGAGGTCCTGAGCCGGCTCCTCGCCGCTCATGAGGGCAGCCCGTTGGCTCGAGCGAGCGCCCTGCAGGCGGTCTCGCTCGTCGAACGGCCCCGTGCGTGCCTGGTGCACCCCAGCCCGCGCTGTGAGGAGACGGCGCGGGAGAGCCTCCTGCTGTTCGACGAGCTCGGTGAGCGATCGCGGGCAGCCCTGTCCCGTGTGCTGCTGGCGGTCCAGGGAGTGACCGGCGCGGACCCCGCACAGCGCGAGCGCCTGCTGACCGAGGCGGAGGCCCAGTTCGACGAGGACGACGATCCATGGGGAAGCGCCGTGATCGGCTTCGTCCGCATGGAGACGGCCCTCAAGACCGGCGACGAGGCGGGCGCCGTGCCCCTGGGAAGAGCAACCGCGTCCTCCTTCCGCCGCCTCGACGACCCGTGGGGGCTCTCCGCCATCCTCTACCACCTGGGCTGGGGACTGCGTCAGTTCGGTCGCTACGAGGAGAGCGCACGGGTCCTCGAGGAGGCCATCGACGTGGCGACCACTGCCGGGCTGTGGAACACCGTGCAGTGGGCTCTTGCCGACCTCGGGGTCGGGCAGCTGCACCTCGGCAACGTCACCGCAGCGAACGACCTGTTCGACCGCGCTGCCGCCGCGTCACGGCAGGTCGGAGACGGGGCGGGGGAGGTGCTGGCGACGTACGGCCGGGCGCTGGTCGCCCAGGTGGACGAGGAGTGGTCGACAGCACGGGACGGGTACGAGGCTGCGATGGCCGGATTCGCGCTTCTGGGGACGCCGGTGCCCGAGGGGTTGTCACTGGCCGGCCTCGCGCGCTGCGACGAGGCCGACGGCGATCTGGAGAGCGCGTTCGCCCGCTTCGAGCAGTCGCTGACTGCCGGCCGGTCCGTCGGTGAGCCCGGGCTCGTCGCCACCTCGCTCGAGAGCTTGGCACGCCTGACGTCGGCCAGGGGCGAGCAGGACGAGGCGAGGCGGCTGCTCGCCGAGGCGGCTCGGGTCCGTGAGTCGTCGGCCCGGCCCGCTCCGCCGCACGAGCGTCGTGACATGTCGGCGCTGCTTGCTCTCGTGGCGTCCTGACAGCGTTCGCGCCCACCGCGACAGAAGAGAGACAGCCGCGCGACAGCAACCCTGTCCATCGTGACGGGGACGGCGCCACCCGGCGTCACCCGAGCGCGAGGAGCAGACATGGACGACGCACGACGCCCTGACACCGCGCTGGTGGTGATCGACGTCCAGGAGGCGTTCGACGACCCGAGATGGGGGCGACGCAACAACCGCGACGCGGATCGGAACATCGCGGACCTCGTCGACGCGTTCGGCAACGCCGGCCTGCCCGTGGTCTTCGTCCAGCACCGGTCCGGCAAGCCTGGAAGCCTGTTCCACCCCGACAACCCGGGACACGCATTCAAGGACTACTTGCGCACCAGCGCGCCGGACTTGCTGGTGACGAAGTCCGTCCACTCCAGCTTCCACGGCACACCCGACCTGCACCGCTGGCTCGCCGGCAGTGGTACCGGCAGGCTGGTGATCAGCGGGATCACCACGAATCACTGCTGCGAGACGACAGCGCGTGTGGCGGGGGACCTCGGGTACGACGTCCTCTTCGCCCTGGACGCGACGCACACGTTCGATCGGACGGGTCCGTACGGTTACGTGGTGACCGCCGACGAGCTGGCGCGCACCACCGCGACGAACCTCGACGGCGAGTTTGCCACCGTCGTGTCCACGCGCCACGTGATCGACCTGCTGCAGGCGAGCGAGGTCGGCGTCGGCCCCGGCTCGAGGGACTTTCGACACTTGACGGGATACCCCCCAGGGGTACGGTGAAGAAATGACCAGCGACGCCCACACGAACATCACCACCACGCACCAGGTCAGCGACCCGGTGTGTGGGATGAGCGTCGACCCGAGTGCCAACGAGCACACGGCCGACCACCACGGCGAGCAGTTCTACTTCTGCTCCGCTGGCTGCAAGGACACTTTCCTCGCCCACCCCGACCAGTACGCCGGTCAGCGGCCGCACGATGCCGGACACGACCGCGGTCACGACGACCAGGCTGGCCACCATGCTCACGGCAGCCACGCTGGCGGGGAGCCGCCGACACTGGGCGAGGCTGTGGAATACACGTGCCCGATGCACCCGGAGATCCGCCGGCCGGGCCCCGGGTCGTGCCCGATCTGCGGCATGGCGCTCGAGCCGGTGATGGTCGCCGGCGACTCCGGCCCGTCGCCCGAGCTACACGACATGACCCGCCGGTTCTGGGTCGGCGTCGCATTGTCCATCCCGGTGGTCATCCTCGGCATGGGCCGCGACCTCATCCCGTGGCTGCACGACGCCGTGTCGGCGTCGACGTCCGCGTGGCTGCAGCTGGTGCTGGCCACACCTGTGGTGCTGTGGGCCGGGTGGCCGTTCTTCACCCGCGGCTGGGCGTCGGTGCGGACGATGAAGCTGAACATGTTCACGCTCATCGCGATGGGCACAGGCGTAGCGTGGCTGTTCTCCGTCGTTGCCACGGTGGCACCGGGAATCTTCCCCGAGGCGTTCCGCATGGACGGCGCTGTCGACGTCTACTTCGAGGCGGCCGCCGTCATCACGACCCTCGTCCTCCTCGGCCAGGTCCTCGAGCTCCGCGCGCGCGAAGCGACCTCCGGCGCCATCAAGGCCCTCCTCGACCTCTCACCCAAGACCGCCCGGCGAGTTCGTGACGACGGAGCCGAGGAAGAGGTCGCCCTCGACCAGGTCCAGCTCGGCGACCTGCTCCGCGTCCGCCCTGGCGAGAAGGTCCCGGTCGACGGCCTCGTCGAGGACGGCAAGTCCGCGGTCGACGAGTCCCTGATCACCGGCGAGTCGATGCCGGTGACGAAGGAGGTGGGCGACAACGCCATCGGCGGCACGCTGAACCAGACGGGCAGCCTGCTGATCCGCGCGAACGCCGTGGGCCGGGACACGATGCTGTCACGCATCGTGCAGATGGTCGCCGAGGCGCAGCGCTCCCGCGCCCCCATCCAGCGCACCGTCGACCGTGTATCGGCCGTGTTCGTGCCCGCCGTCATCGGCATCGCGGTTCTCGCGTTCATCGTGTGGGCGCTCGTCGGGCCTGATCCGAAGCTCGCTCACGCGCTCGTGGTCGCGGTGAGCGTCCTCATCATCGCCTGCCCGTGTGCCCTGGGCCTGGCCACACCGATGTCGATCATGGTCGGCGTCGGCCGCGGCGCCCAGATGGGTGTCCTGATCAAGAACGCCGAGGCGCTCGAGCGGATGGAGAAGGTCGACACCGTCGTCGTCGACAAGACCGGCACCCTGACCGAGGGCAAACCGGCCGTGACCGCCGTGAAGCTCGCCGACGGCTACACCGGGCACACGCAGGCCGAGCTGCTGCTGCTCGCGGCCGCGGTGGAGAACGCCTCAGAGCACCCCCTGGCCCGCGCGATCGTCGAGAAGGCCCAGGCCGACCTCCCCGAGATGGGCAGCGGCCGTCTGCCCGAGGTGGCTGACTTCGACGCACCGGCCGGCAAGGGCGTCCTCGGCGCCGTCGACGGCCGTCGGGTCCTCATCGGCACCGCCGGGTTCCTGCGCTCACAGGACGTCGACCCCGAGGTCTTGGCCGAGGCGGGGGACGAGCTGAGGCGCACCGGCGCGACTGCCGTCCTGATGGCCGTCGACGGCGTCCCGGCGGGCGTCATCGGCATCGCCGACCAGGTCAAGGACACGACCCCGGCAGCGCTCGCGGCGCTCCGCAAGGAGGGCATCGAGGTCATCATGCTCACCGGTGACAACCGGGTCACCGCAGCCGCTGTTGCCGACACCCTGGGCATCGACCGGGTCGAGGCCGAGGTGCTGCCCGACCACAAGGCCGACGTCGTCAACCGGCTCCGCGCCGAGGGCCGCGTGGTCGCCTTCGCCGGCGATGGCGTCAACGACGCCCCGGCGCTCGCCGCCGCCGACGTGGGCCTGGCGATGGGGACCGGCACCGACGTCGCCATGGAGTCGGCCGGCGTCACGCTGCTCCGCGGCGACCTCAACGGCATCGCCCACGCCCGCCAGCTCTCGCACGCTGTGATGGGGAACGTCCGTCGCGGCCTGGTGCTGGCCTTCGGCTACAACACCGCGGGCATCCCCATCGCGGCGGGCGTGCTCTACCCGGTGTCCGGATGGCTGCTGTCGCCGATGATTGCTGCCGCCGCCATGGCGCTGTCCTCGGTCAGCGTGATCGTCAACGCGCTGCGGCTGCGGACCCAGAAGCTGGGCTGAGGCCGGCTCGCCCGGGCGCCGCAGGCTGCGGCGCCCGGACGGTCTCAGCCGGTCTCAGTCCGGTCTCAGCCGGTGTACTCGAAGATCCAGAGGCCGTAGTCACGGTCGCTGGCCGCGACGTACTCCGTGCCGTCCTGCTCGAACACCTGGACGCCCCAGAAGTTGTTCCCCGACGCGTCGATGTAGTGGCCCTTCTCGACGATCTCGTCGTTCTCGATCTCGGCCACGCGGAAGCCGCCCGAGTAGTAGGAGAAGTAGAGGCGGTCGGCGTCCTGGTGGGACGTGGCCACCTCGTGCACCGACAGGTCCCCGAACCCCTCGGCGTACGCCGGGTCGTGGGCCTCGGGGATCGCGTAGGTGTCCAGCTCGGTCATCTTGCCGTTGCTGTTGCGGAACAGGTGGACGTAGCCCCAGCCATCGAAGTAGGACGAGAAGGTCAACGTGTCACCGGTGGCGCCCACGGCGATCGGGGCCAGCTGGGACCCGTCCCCGGCCAGGCACGCGGCGTCGTCGTACTGGTCCTGCACGCCGAAGATCGCATATCCCTGCTGGCGTGGCGCGACCCCGAACGTGGGGATGTCGCCCGCGACGCTCATGCCGAGCGTCTGGTTGCAGGCGTCGGACGCCGTGCGGTTGAACACCAGAACGGCGTCGTAGCCGCCGGCGGCGAGGACGTTGGCGACCTTGACGGTGAAGTCGCACACGCCTCTCTCGACCACGGCGATCTGCGTGCCGTCGCCGGGCGGGACCGCCGGGTCGCCGGGGCAGGCACGGCCGACGAACTTGGCCTGCCCGGTGATGGTCTGCCCCTCGGCGAGCGGTGTGGTGTCGCTGCCCTGACCGGCGACCAGGTCGGTGCCGTCCGTGACGTTGCGAGCCACGAGGGCGTAGGGGGAGAAGTCCTCGTCCGCCCCGATGACGTACTCGTTGTCGGAGGTGAACTCGGCCTGGTGACCGTTGCCCTCGGGCGGCACGGTGAACCCGCTGTCGAGCGCTTCGGGATCGGGGTTGGTGAAGTCGGTGTCGCCCAGGTAGGCCGGGGCATGGACATTGGTGAAGTCGACCTTGACGTAACCGGCGTCCCAGTAGGACAGCAGCATCACGTGGCGACCGTTGATCTTCTTGACCACCATGTCGTGGAGGAAGACCTCGACCAGGTTGCTGGGGGCCGCCTGCCTGATCTGCGGGAACGTCTCGTCCAGGTCGTACTCGGCGGTGAGGAACGGCTTCTTCGGGTTGGTGATGTCGACGATGTCGACGTCCTTGCCCTCCTCGTTGTCGACCATGACGGCGTACGCCCGGTTGCCGGCGTCCCAGGCGAAGACGCTGTGGATCTCGTTGGACGCCTTCTTGCCCTGTCCGTTGACCGTGAAGTCGCCGATGCCCTCGGCGAGGGGTGTCGGTGCCTCGGGGTTGGTGACGTCGTAGATGTTCATGCCTCCGAAGCCGGCGTTCTCGTCGCACTTCTCGTTGTTCGACACGAGGATGTCGCCGTCGAAGGCAGGGGTATCGATCGACAGCGCCTGGATGCCCTCGCCGGGGTAGCTGCCGTGCTTGGCGCCGATGAAGGCGACCTCCTCGGGGTCCTCGACGTCGGAGATGTCGACGACGTGCACGCCGTTGTACTTGCAGGTGACGACGCCCCAGGCGGCGAGGTAGGCGTAGTCCTCGTGGACACCGACGTCGGCGATCTTCTCGGGCACGACGTTCTTGAGCTTCAGCTTGCTCACGACGTCGATGTTGTCGGTGGCGCTCGCAGGCAGGTGCCCACCGGTCTCACCGTGCTGGTGGGCGTCGCGTGGTCCGTCGGAGTGGGGGAGTCCGCCGTCGGACTCCGGCTCCGGGTGCGCGAAGGCCGTTCCGCTGATCGTGGTGACGAGGGCGGCTGCCAGCGTGATCCGCATGAGGCCGCGTCGTACGTGTAGTGCCATCGGTTCCTCCGGGGTCAGCCGGGGCGGCGAGGGATCGCCGGGGGGGACTCGGCTGCTCGGCTCTCGACACTAGGACGCGGCGATGACGGCCTCCATCCCCAATCCGGGGTACGCGCCCGGTCCGCGGCGTGTGGCCGATATGGGTTCCGCTCGTCGAAAGACGACCAACCACGACTCAGCGGCTTCGGTTCGTCTTGGGTCGCCGGTCGGGAGGATCGGGACGGCACGCAGCACGACGGAGCCCCTGCCCGTGGTCCTCCAGATCCTCGGGGGAATCTGGGGAAACCCGGGCAGGGGCGCCGCGTTTGTGCAGGTCAGGGGCAGTAAGACCCCTCTTGCTCAGATGTCGTAGTAGAGCTCGAACTCGTGCGGGTGCGGCCGCAGCTGGACGGGGAGGATCTCGTTGGTGCGCTTGTAGTCGATCCAGGTCTCGATCAGGTCGGGCGTGAACACGTTGCCGGCCGTGAGGAACTCGTGGTCCTTCTCGAGGTTGTCCATCACCGCGCCGAGCGAGGTGGGGACCTGGTCGATGTCGGCCATCTCGTCCGGCGGCAGCTCGTAGATGTCCTTGTCGATCGGGTCCGGCGGCTCGATCTTGTTC
>DATIAB010000075.1:0-10990 GCA_035458265.1 Ornithinibacter sp.
GCGCGTTGGTCGCCTTGACCTGATGCGTCGGCGGGCGATGATCGCCGAATCGGTGACGCTGGTACGCGGCGTACAGACCTGGGGAACACCGAAGGGTCACGAGCGCCGAGAGGTGCCAATCCCCCGTTTCCTGGTCGATGACCTGGCAGCGCACGTCGCCGGCCGCGAGCCCGGTGATCTGGTGTTCACCGCCATGAAGGGCGGCGCGCTGCGAGCGCAGGGGTTCCAGCGCGCGGTCCTAACCACGGCGGCCGCGTCGCTAGGCCTCACGGGTCTGCATCCACACGCGCTACGCCACACGGCGGCGTCCCTGGCGATCGCATCCGGCGCGAACGTGAAGGTCGTCCAACAGATGCTCGGGCACAAGTCCGCGACCATGACGCTCGACCTGTACGGGCACCTTTTCCCAGATCAGCTCGACGAGGTAGCCAACCGTCTCGACGCCGCCGCTCGCGCTGCTGTGTACCCGTTGTGTACCCGAGCCGAGATCGTCCCCCTGTCGGCGGGCTAGAAAAAGGCCAAACCCCCTGGCTGACCAGGGGGTTTGGCGTTGTAGCCCCGACGGGATTCGAACCCGCGCTACCGCCTTGAGAGGGCGGCGTGCTAGGCCACTACACAACGGGGCCTCGTGCTTCGCCCGACCGCTCGAGGCGGCTGGGCAACGGAGAAGAACCTTACCCAAGGCAGGGACTTTCTCCGAATCGCGTCCGACGTGATGCCGGGAGCGATGGCTGGGGTACCAGGACTCGAACCTAGAACGGATGAACCAGAATCACCAGTGTTGCCAATTACACCATACCCCATGGGGTATGCCCACCGTCGTGGCCGAGGAGGCGTGGACGTCAGGCGAACCGAGGCAAGATCCTACCGGTCGCGCTCGCCCCCACCCAAATCGCCACCGGTCACCCCGACGACGTCACAGCGTCGAGCGCAGGGCGTCCAGCCGGGTGAGGGTCGCGGTCTTGCCGAGGATCTCCATCGACTCGAACAGTGGCGGGGAGACGCGGCGGCCCGAGACAGCAGTGCGCAGCGGGCCGAAGGCGAACTTCGGCTTGAGCCCGAGCCCGTCGACCACGGCCGAGCGCAGCGCCGCCTCGACGGCCGCGGCGGTCCACGTCGGCGTGGACCCGAGGACCCCGCTGTGCTCGTCGGGGAGTGCCTGGAGAGCCGACGCCGCGGCGTCGAGCACGCGCACGGCATCCTCGTTCAGCTGCGCCCGTGCGTCGTCGGCCACGTCGACCATGTCATCGGGCACGAAGAACGGACCGACGAGGGCACTGGCCTCGGTGAGGTGCGCGATCCGGGTCTGGATGAGGGCCGCGACCTCCCGCAGGCGCCCCAGCTCCCCGAGGGACGGGTTGCCACTGAGGATGCCGTCGGCCTCCAGGAAGGGCAACAGGCGCGAGGTGAAGTCGTCGACGTCGAGCGCACGCAGGTGCACACCGTTGAGCCAGTCGAGCTTCTTGAGGTCGAAGATCGGGCCCACGGGGTTGACGTCGGACCAGGCGAAGCGCTGCGAGAACTCCTCGAACGTGAACACCTCGACGTCCTGGCCCTCGGGTCCCCTGGCCGGCGGATAGGCCAGCAGGGCCAGGAAGTTCACGAGGGCTTCGGGAAGGTAGCCCTGCTCGCGGAACCACGTCAGCCGCGCCGCCGGGTTCTTGCGCTTGGAGATCTTCGAGGAGTCGGGGTTGCGCAGCAGGGGCATGTGCGCGAACTTCGGCGGCTCCAGGCCGAGCCACCGGTAGAGCAGGATGTGCTTGGGCGTGGACGAGATCCACTCCTCGCCGCGCACGACGTGGGTGATGCCCATCTCGGCGTCATCGACGACGACGGCGAGGTGGTAGGTCGGGAAGCCGTCGGCCTTGAGGATGACCTGGTCGTCCGGGCGCGGCGCCGACACGGTGCCACGGATCAGGTCCTCGAAGACCAGTGGTGCGTCGTCGGGCACGAACATGCGTACGACCGGGGTCTCGGAGAACCCGGGCAGGGCCCGCCGCTGCTGCTCGTCGAGGCCGTGGCACGTGCGGTCGTAGCCGGTCGGCTGCTTCGCGGTCGCCTGGTCCTGCCGCATCTGCGCCAGTCGCTCGGGCGTGCACCAGCAGCGGTAGGCGTGACCCTGCTCGAGCAGTCGCTCGACGTAGGGGCGGTAGGTGTCGAGCCGCTCACTCTGCCGGTAGGGCGCGAACGGGCCGCCGACGTCAGGACCCTCGTCCCACGTGAGCCCGAGCCACGTCAGCATGTCGAACACCTGCTCCTCGGAGTCGGCACGGAACCGGGCCCGGTCGGTGTCCTCGATGCGCAGGACGAAGCGGCCCCCCTGCTGGCGCACGAACGCCAGGTTGAACAGCGACATGTAGGCCGTGCCGACGTGCGGGTCACCCGTCGGCGACGGCGCGACACGGAGGCGCACGGCCCCGGTCAGGGCGCCCACAGGTGCTGCGGCGGAGGTCTCGGACACGGACTGCTCGCTCTCTCGGGGTCGGTGGCGCCCGTCGGGGCGCGCCTGGCTCGGCCCCTGTGCGACGGCATCCGTCGCGTCGTCACCGGAAGGGCCGGCATGGCGGCCTTCGTACGTGGGGTCGGTCATGGTGCTGACAGCCTAGTGACGCACGAACGGGTTGCTCAGCACCCCGATGCCGTCGATGTCGACGTCGACGCGTTGGCCCGCATCCACGAGTCCGACTCCCGCCGGCGTGCCGGTGAGGATGACGTCGCCGGGGAGCAGGGTGAAGGCCTGCGACGCATGGGCGATGAGGCTGGCGACGTCGTGGACCATGTCGGACGTCGGCCCGTCCTGGACGATCGCCCCGTCGAGCATCGTGACGATGCGCTGGGCTGCGGGGTCGAGGTCGGTCTCGATCCAGGGCCCGAGCGGGCAGAAGGTGTCGAAGCCCTTGGCCCGGGCCCACTGGCCGTCGCTGCGCTGCAGGTCGCGGGCGGTCACGTCGTTGGCGATGGTGTAGCCGAAGACGACGTCGAGGGCGTCGCTCGCCTCGACGTTGCGGCACAGCCGGCCGATGACGACGGCCAGCTCACCCTCGTAGCCGACCTCGCTCGTCTCCGGCGGCATCACGACGGGGTCCCCGGGGCCGATGACGGCCGTGTTGGGCACGAGGAACATCAGGGGGATCTGCGGCGCCTCGCCACCCATCTCGCGGGCGTGCTCGGCATAGTTCCTCCCGATGCCGATGATCTTGCTGCGGGGGATCACCGGCGCGAGCAGGCGAACGTCCGCCACGTCGTGAACCACCCCGGTCAGCTCGATGCGTTGGTAGAGAGGGTCCCCGGTGATCTCGGCGATCTTCTCCCCTGCCCCGTCGACGAGCCCGTATGCCGGATCCTCGCCCGTGGTGAACCTCGCGATGCGCATGGTGGCAGCCTAGGGCCGCGGCCCCGCCGGCACGGCGTGCCGGGTACCAGTGCCAGCTGCCGGCAGCGCTACGCGATGTGGAGGGCGCCGTCGCGGGCCGCTTCGACGGCAGCGGCGACGGCGCCGATCGACACGACGTCGGCACCCAGGGATGAGGCCACGATCTCTGCGGCGGGCAGGTCGAGCTCCTGGGGAAGACGCCGGCGGGCGACGTCGATGACTCCGTCGAGCCCGTTGGCCGCTCCCCCGGCGATGACGATCCGCTCCGGGTCGAAGAGGCTGCAGAAGACTCCGGCGATGCGAGCCAGGACCCGCCCCACCTCCTCGACGATCGCCTGCGCCTGCGGGTCACCCGAGCGAGCGAGCTCGACGACGTCCGGCGCCGTGACGGCGTCACGGCCCAGCTCACGCAGCGGGTGGCCGACGGGCAGCGCTCCCGCGCCGATCTGTTCGCGAGCCCGGGCCACGAGCATGTACGCCAGGCCGGGGACGTCCTTGACCCCCTTGAGTCGTCGCAGGACGACCACCTCGCCGACGCCACCGTGCGCGCCCCGCAGCAGGCGGCCGTCGACGACGACCCCGGCCCCGAGTCGCTCCCCCGCAAGGAGCGTCACGGTGTCGCGCAGCCCCACGGCTGCACCACGTGCGTGCTCGGCCACCGACGCGAGCGTGGCGTCGTTCTCGACGCGCACGATCGGCGCCCAGGTCGAGAAGAGGTCCTTGAGGTCGGGGTTCATCCGCTGCCAGAAGCCGTCCCGGTGCACCGGCGAGCGCCCGTGCCGGTCGACGGGTGCCGGGACCCCGACGCACACGGCGAGCACGTCCGGTCGCGCCCGCCCGGCCTCTGCCAGCGCCGCGTCGACGGCTGCGGCGATGACATGGCGACGGATGTCGGCGGAGTCGCCCGCGCCGACCGGGGCGTCGGCGGGCACCGCGGTGTCCGTCGTGCGGGTGATGATCGGCACCCCTCGCAGGTCCGCGACCGTGGTGACGAGATGCGACCTACCGGCGTCCACCCCGACGACGACGGCCGCGTCGGCGCACAGCTCGAACCGGCGCGAAGGCCGACCCTTGCGGTAGTCGCCGACCGCCCGGGCGTTCGGCAGCTCGCGCAGCAGACCCAGTGCCACGAGACCGTCGATCCCCTCGATGGTGGTCGACCGAGCCAGCCCCACGGCATCCATCGCGGTGGCCGCGGTGACGACGTCCTCGCTCCACGCGTGGGTCAGCAACGCGTCGAGGCTGGCGCGCCGCGGCACCGCACGGTCGCGAAGTTTCAGTGACACAGGTCTTGACCTTTCCGCTCAGTGTGCGTCAGTATGCATGAAGCAGATTTGATTCGGGAAGTAAATCTACTTCTCGAAAGTACTCGCCCACCGTGGGGCAGGAAAGGACGACGACGTGCCTGGAGCCACACTCCTTCCCCGACGCAGCATCCTCGCGGCCCTGCCCGGGGCGGCCCTGGCCGCCGCCGGGCTGTCCGCGTGCTCGAGCTCGGGTGGTCGGGAACCCGTGAAGTTCCACCTCAGCAAGCCCGAGGCGATCCCGTACTTCCGTGATCTCATCGAGCGGTTCAACACCTCGCAGCCCGACATCGAGGTCGTCTTCGACACCTCGTCCAACCTGCAGGCCGGCTTCCTGCGGGGCAACCCGCCAGACCTCGGCCTCCTGAACTACAACATGGAGATGGCGCGCTTCATGGAGCGCGGCGCCCTCAGCGACCTCGCCGACCTCCCCGAGGCGGCCCGGATCCTGCCCGAGGTGCAGTCGCTGGTCGACCAGTACGCCACCTACCCGGGGCGCACGAGCGTGCTGCCCTACTCGGTGATGGCGGCATCGGTCATCTACAACACCCAGATCTTCGCCGACAACGGTGTCGAGGTGCCACGCACCTGGGGTGCCCTCATCGAGGCCTGCGACACCTTCGCGGCTGCCGGGGTCACGCCGTTGTACGCCACCTTCAAGGACCCGTGGACCGTGGGCCAGGGGTGGTTCGACTACTGCGTCGGGGGGATGGTCGACGTCGCCGACTTCTATGACCGACTCCACGCGCAGGGCGCCGACGTCGGGCCGGACTCCCCCGTCTCGTTCTCGAAGGACTTCGCCGAGCCGGTGACCCGCATGCAGATGCTCGCCGACACCTACACGAACGAGGATGCCGCGAGCCGGGGCTACGGCGACGGCAACCTCGCGTTCGCCCAGGGCCAGGCCGCGATGTACCTCCAGGGGCCGTGGGCGCTCGGCGAGATCGCCAAGAGCGCCCCCGACCTCGAGGTCGGCACCTTCCCGCTGCCGATGGGCGACAGCGCGCAGGACAACGGGGTCCGCGTGAACATCGACCTCGCCGCCTGGATCCCCGAGGACTCCGAGCACAAGGCGGCCGCACGCACCTTCCTGCAGTACCTCTTCCAGCCCGAGGTGATGAACGACTACAACGCCTCGCAGCTCGGGTACGGCACGACGACGGACTCGGCGCCGGTCACCGACCCCCGCATCATCGGGATGAAGGAGTACTTCGACAGCGCTCGGTTCTACCAGGGTCCTTCCAGGGCCATCCCGCTCACCATCCCGGTGGACAACTACCTGCAGGGAATCGTCACCGGAGCGGACGTCGACTCGACCCTGCAGACCCTCGACGCCGACTGGGCCCGACTGGCCCTGCGCGCCTGACCCCACGAGAGCGAAGGACCCACCATGTCAACGATGACCACACCCGGGGCCCGGGCGACCACCGCCCCCGCGCCAGCCGGGCGCCGCCGGGGAGTCGAGGGGATCTACTACCTCTTCCTCGTGCCTGCCCTGACGCTGTTCACCCTCGCGATCACGCTGCCCGCCCTCATGGGCATCTTCTTCAGCTTCACGAACTCGATCGGGTTCGGCGAGTGGGACTTCGTCGGCTTCATCAACTACCAGGCGCTGTTCTCCGACCCGGCCATCTGGGAGAGCTACCTGTTCACCCTGGGCTTCGCCGCCGTCACGGTCATCGTCGTCAACGTCCTGGCGTTCCTGCTCGCGGTCGGCCTGACGAGCCGCATCCGCCTCAAGGCCGGGCTGCGGGCCATCTTCGTCATCCCGATGGTGATCTCCGGCATCATCATCGCCTTCGTCTTCAACTTCCTGTTCTCCAACTCCGTGCCGGCGCTGGGGCAGGCCCTCGGGATCGGCTGGCTCAGTGAGAGCCTGCTGGCCAACCCCGACCTCGCGTGGGTCACCATCGTCATCGTGACGGCCTGGCAGGCCATCCCCGGAACACTGCTCATCTACATCGCCGGGCTGCTCTCGATCCCGGAGGAGGTCTACGAGGCAGCCGACCTCGACGGCGCCTCGAAGCTGCAGGCCCTGCTGAAGATCACCCTGCCACTGGTCTCGGGGTACGTCGTCATCAACATCATCCTGGGCTTCAAGGGCTTCCTCAACGCCTACGACATCATCGTCGGCCTGACCAACGGCGGGCCCGGGACCTCGACACGCAGCATCGCGATGACGATCGTCACCGGCTTCAGCGGGGGCGACTACGCCTACCAGATGGCCAACGCCACGATCTTCTTCCTCATCACCATCGCCATCTCCCTCATCCAGCTCCGTGCGACCCGTGGAAGGAGCGCTCTCTGATGGCGCTGACCCAGCCGATCGTTCCCGCCGACACTGCCACCCGGGTCGCCGCCCCGGGCCAGCAACCCAGGGGCAAGGGCTTCGGCCGCGCCCGGGTCGGTCGCCCGTCCACGCTCATGACCGTGATTCTGGCGCTGTGCACCCTCACCGTGCTCGTGCCGCTCTACGTGACGCTCACGACCGCCTTCAAGACCACGGAACAGGCCGTCGACGGCAACGTCTTCTCGCTGCCGGCGCCGTTCAGCACGAGCGGGTTCCAGGAGGCGTGGTCGCTCACGAACTTCCCGCGGGCGTTCACGGTCTCCGTGCTCGTGACGGCCGCGACGGTGGCCGGAGTCATCCTGTTGGCGACCTTCGCGTCCTACGCCATCTCGCGCAACTGGGACCGCCGCTTCTTCCGGTACTCGTTCTTCTACCTCCTCGCGGCGATGTTCATCCCCTTCCCCGTGCTCGCCCTGGCCCAGATCAGGCTCACCGGGCTTGCCGGCCTGGACAACCCGGTCGGTGTCGCGCTGCTGCACATCATGTTCCAGCTCAGCTTCAGCGTGCTGTTGTTCACGGCGTTCCTCCGGTCGATCCCCATGGAGCTGGAGGAGAGCGCCCGCGTCGACGGCGCCACGACGTGGCAGACCTTCTGGAAGGTGGTCTTCCCCCTCCTCGCACCGATGAGCGCCACCGTCGCGATCTTCGCGTTCCTCGCGTCGTGGAACGACTTCATGATGCCGTCGCTCATCACCTCCGACCCGACGCTGCAGACGTTGCCCGTCGTGCAGAGCATCTTCCAGACGCAGTTCAGCAACAACTACAACGTCTCGTTCGCCTCGTACCTCATGGCCATGGCTCCGGCCGTCCTCGTGTACCTGTTCACGCAACGCTGGGTGATGTCAGGTGTCACCCAGGGCGCAGTGAAGGGCTGAGGTGAGCACCATGACGAGCACGACCATCCCCGCACCCGGCACGGCGAGCGACACCACGTGGTGGCGTCAGGCCGTGGTCTACCAGATCTACCCGCGCAGCTTCGCCGACGCCGACGGCGACGGCCTCGGCGACCTGCGGGGCATCATCGACAGGGCCGACTACCTCGCCGAGCTCGGGATCGACGCGGTGTGGCTCAGCCCGTTCTACCCGTCGGAACTGGCCGACGGCGGGTACGACGTCGCCGACTACCGCGACGTCGACCCCCGCCTGGGAACACTCGACGACTTCGACGAGCTCGTCGAACAGCTCCACGCTCGCGGCATCCGGGTGGTCATCGACATCGTGCCCAACCACACCTCGGACCAGCACGAGTGGTTCCAGGAGGCCCTGGCCGCGGGCCCCGGCTCGAACGCCCGGGCCCGGTACATCTTCCGGGACGGATCCGGACCGCACGGTGATCAGCCCCCGACGGACTGGGAGTCGTTCTTCGGGGGTGGCGCCTGGGAGCGCGTGCACGACGGCCAGTGGTACCTGCACCACTTCGCGGTCGAGCAGCCCGACCTCGACTGGTCCCACCCGGAGGTGCGCGCGGACTTCCTGCGCACGCTGCGCTTCTGGTCCGACCGCGGGGCCGACGGCTTCCGCATCGACGTCGCCCACATGCTCACCAAGGACCTCACCGAGCCGCTGCCCAGCCGGGCCGAGCTCGAGGCGGTGCCGTTCGACGGGAAGCACCCCCTCCTTGACCGCGACGACGTCCACGACGTGTACGCGACGTGGCGCGAGGTGTTCGACGAGTACGACCCGCCGCGCACGGCCGTGGCCGAGGCGTGGGTGCACCCGTCGAGGTTCCCGCTGTACGCCAGCCCCAAGGGGCTGGGCCAGGCGTTCAACTTCGACCTGCTCGAGGCCGACTTCGACGCGCAGCAGTTCCGGATCATCGTCACCGACAACCTCGCGCTCGCCGCCCGGTCCGGGTCGTCGAGCACCTGGGTGCTCTCGAACCACGACGTGGTGCGGCACGCCACCAGGTACGGGCTGCCCCGCCCCGGGCGGGTGGGTGAGGGCGCCGGCCGCCCGTCGGACCGGCACGGTCGTGCATGGCTCCTCGGGGACCCCGACCAGGTTCTCGACCGGGTCGTCGGTGCCCGACGCGCCCGCGCCGCCACGCTGTTCATGGTCGGGCTGCCCGGCTCGGCATACCTCTACCAGGGCGAGGAGCTCGGGCTGCACGAGGTCCACGAGATCCCCGACGAGCTGCGACAGGACCCGACCTTCAGCCGCCGCAGGGGCTTCGACGTGGGCCGCGACGGCTGTCGGGTGCCCCTGCCGTGGAGCACCGGGGGCCCGTCCCTCGGGTTCGGCACAGCGGCGCCGCACCTGCCACAGCCCTCGTGGATGGCGGCACACGCCGTCTCCCGGCAGGACGGAGAACCCGGCTCGACGCTGACGTTCTACCGCCGGGCCCTGGCCCTGCGGCGCGAGCTCGTCGCCGGGGAGCACCTGACGTGGGTCGAGACCGGCGACCCGGACGTCCTGCGGTTCCGCCGCCACGACGCGTGGGAGGTCGTGACGAACTTCGGCTCGCAGCCGTACGCCCTCGGCGCGGTCGACGTCCTCGTGGCCTCACGGCCCGTCATCGACGGGCTGTTGCCGGGCGAGGCGACCGCCTGGGTCAGCCCGCGGTCGTGACCCCGGCCCGGGTTGCTGCCTCGGCCAGCACCCGGGCCACGGTCGCGGCGCCCTCGTCGGAGAAGTGGATGTCCCGACCGGTGCACAGGTTGGTCAGGGTGCACACGCGGGCAGCGTTCTCCGGCACCGTGCGCCCGCCGAGCTCGGTCGGCGTCGTGTCGTCGGTCGCGAACGCCTCGTCGAGGCCGACGAAGGTCGCCCCGGCGCTGTTCGCGGCGGCCTCGATGCCGTCGCTGAGGTCGGCGTACGCCCGGGCCGCCTCATCGACCCCCGTGACCGGCTGGTCGAGCGTCTGCGCCGCGACCCACGGGTTGTAGTAGCCGAGCACGAGCACCGGCGCATCGGGGCCGGCCGCCGTGCGCAGCCGCTCGAGGATCGTCGGGAGGTTCTTCTCCACCGTCTGCACACCCTCGGTCACGCAGGCCGTGTCGATGGCGGCCCCGCCACGCACGCAGCGCAGCAGGTCGTTGCCACCGATGTCGATCGTCACGAGCGCGACCTCACCCGACCGGCCGGCCAGCACCGCCTCGGCCTGCTCGAGCTGGCTGCCCTCGGCGTAGGTGCACGTCCCGCCCTCGATGAGGGAGGTCGTCGTCTCACCGCTGCAGCCGAGGTTCTCGACCTCGAGCGCGGCACCCGCCGCCTCCAGCCGGTTCGCCGTGAGCGCGGGGTACGCCGTGTCGCGCAGCTCCGCACCACCCGGCTGGTACCCGGCTGCCAGGGAGTCGCCGAGGGCGACGTACAGCTGCGCGGGCGCCACGGCATCCGACGCGGTGGGTGACGGTGCCGGCACGGCAGACGTCGCAGCGGCCGTGCCGGCAGTGGCCCGTTCCGGGTCGCCGCTGCACCCGGACAGCGCGAGGACGATCGCGCTCGCCGCGGCGAGGATCGGCAGGGTCGAGCGGGTCATGGGTCCTCGTCGGGGTCGGGGTCGATCGGGTGTGGCGGTCGGACAGGGCGCGCCCAGCGCGTCGGGGGCGCCGGGCACCATTGTCCCTTCAGCGTGCGGCACGCCCGCCCGGGTTCCCGACCCTTGACGGCTAACCTGAGCGCCCACACGGCCACACGCCCCAGGAGCCCCGCATGATGTCGTTCACCACGGCTGTCAGGACCGTCCTGTCGGAGTACGCGACGTTCTCGGGCCGTGCGCGCCGCAGCGAGTACTGGTGGTGGTACCTCTTCTTCGTGCTCGTGCTCGCCGCGACGACCGTCATCGACGGCGCCACCGGAGCCGAGCCCGTGCCCGGGTCGACGGCAGGCTGGGTCACCACCCTCGTCGCCCTGGCCCTGATGCTTCCGCACCTGGCCGTCGGTGCCCGACGGCTGCACGACATCGGGCGCAGTGGATGGTGGCTGCTGATCGTCCTCGTGCCCGTCGTCGGGGTCGTCGCCCTC
>DATIAB010000076.1:0-2181 GCA_035458265.1 Ornithinibacter sp.
CGCGTAGCGGGCCTTCGTCCCGTCGTTCACCCCCTCGGTCAGGCCCAGGTGCCACTGCGCGTAGTCGTCCCAGGAGTGGCTCTCCAGATAGGCGTTCTGCGCCTCGGCGTCGGGCTGGACCTCCCCCCAGTCGCTGTCGAGGACGTACTGGCGCGCGTCGATCAGCCGGCGGGCGTGCGCGACCGCATCGTGGTTGACGGCGTACGACGCCATGGCTCCCCCTCCGGCCGGATCACTGGTGGATGTGGTCGCGCCAGTCGTCGGGCACCCGTCCGGACGGCCCCGGCGCCGGCTGGTCGTCGGGGTGCGAGGTCGGGGGTGCGAGCACCGGGCCGAGGACGCCCTTCTCGCGCACGAAGTCCCAGAACCAGTCCTCCCCCGGCTCGTAGCTCTGGATCACCGGGTGCCCGGTCTCGCGATGGTGCGCCGTCGCGTGCTGGCTCGGGGAGGAGTCGCAGCACCCGACGTGGC
This sequence comes from Ornithinibacter sp., assembly GCA_035458265.1. Lineage (GTDB taxonomy): Bacteria > Actinomycetota > Actinomycetes > Actinomycetales > Dermatophilaceae > Fodinibacter. Next base: position 472 of record DATIAB010000076.1, read on the forward strand.
CGCACTGCGCACACCGGCGCAGGTGCACCCACCAGCCGCTCGTCGCTTCGCACTCCAGACACCCGGGACCGCTCGGCGGTGCGCTCGGGTCGAACCCGTTGTCGCTCATGGCGCGACGCTACCCACGTGGGGGCGCGAACGCGAGGGGCTCGGCGCAGAGGGCACCAGCAGGTCGGCATCAGGCCGCAACATCCACCCGGCGACGGCCGGGTCGATGCAGGGTCCATGGTCCCCCCTGCGCGAGTGGGACTGCTGCACGAACGGGTGACAGTTTCGGTTAAGCCACCTGGGTGGCGGGTGTGGTCATGATCAACTCGTATTCGATCGGGGTCAAACGTCCGAGCGCGGCCTGGCGACGGCGACGGTGGTAGGTCTTCTCGATCCAGGCCACGATGGCGATCCGCAGTTCCTCGCGCGTCGACCATGCTCGTCGGTTGAGGACGTTCTTCTGCAGCAGTGCGAAGAACGACTCCATGGCCGCGTTGTCGCCAGCGGCCCCGACTCGGCCCATCGAGCCGACCATGGAGTGACGGTTGATCGCGTGGACGAACTTCCTGCTCCGGAACTGCGACCCGCGGTCGGTGTGGACCACACAGCCGGCCACAGCACCACCTTCGATGCGGCGGCGAGCGACGGCGTTGTTCAGCGCCGCGACTGCCAGCGACGACTTCATCCGTGAGTCGATGGAGTAGCCGACGATTCGGTTGGAGTAGACGTCCTTGATCGCGCAGACATAGAGCTTGCCTTCGCTGGTCCAGTGTTCGGTGATGTCGCTGAGCCACAGCTCGTTCGGGCCGTCGGCCTTGAACTCGTGGCGGGTCACGCCGTGCTTGTCGGTGACGGCGCACAGGTCGTCGTGGACCGGCGGTCCCGGCTTCTTGCCACTGCCGCCGCGCTTCTTGCCGTGTGAGGACCACCAACCCAGGTCGGAGCAGATCTTCCAGGCCGTCCGCTCGGCCATCGGCTCACCAGCCTCCTTCGCCTCGTCGACCAGGAATCGGTAGCCGAACTCGGGGTCGTCACGGTGAGCGTCGAACAACGCGTTGGCACGGTAGGCCGCGGTCAGCTCGGCATCGGTCACCGGCGAAGCACGCCACCGGTAGTAGGGCTGGCGCGCGATCGTCAGCACCCGACACGTCACCGCGACGGGGATCCCATCGGCGGCCAGCTCGCGGACGAGCGGGTACATCATTTTCCCGGCAGGTTGGCCTGCGACAGATAGGCCGCGGCCCGGCGCAGCACCTCGTTCTCCTGCTCGAGCAGCTTGATCCGCTTGTTCGCCTCACGCAGCGCGTCGGACTCGCTACCCGACTGGGGCGAGCCAGATGACCGGGTCGAGTTCTTCTCGTCGATCGCAAGCCAGCGCTTCAGGCATGACGGCGAGATACCGAAGTCCTTCGCGACCTGGGCCATCGAGGCATCGGAGTCCTTGTAGACCCGGATCACGTCCTCGCGGAACTCCTTGGGGAACGCCTTCGGCATGGTGCACATCCTTCCAGCGCCGACACATCGACGCAGATCAGATGTCACCTATTCGTGCAGCAGTCCCCTGCCCTTCGGAGAGCATCACGATTCGATCTACGACGAGGTGGCCAAGCGCATCAACGGCATCAAGCCCTACCTCTTCGCACTGGTCCGGGCTGAGAACTCGAGCGCCGAGAACCGCGTGCGACCAGCCCTGAGAAGTCTCGAACTCGTCGTCTGCGACGA
>DATIAB010000077.1:0-4845 GCA_035458265.1 Ornithinibacter sp.
ACCCGGGCCGCCCAACTCGGTCAACGTCAGGGATTCACCGTCCCGATGCTCCCGGACTAGCGAATGGGAGTAGACAGGTGGCATGACGGGATGGGTGGGCAACGTCGAAGCGGCAACGGTGGGGAACACGAACTTCCGGACGGTCCTCTTCACGGGCGCCAACATCCAGCTGACCGTCATGCGCCTGGCTCCCGGCGAGGAGATCGGCGTGGAGATGCACGACCACCTCGACCAGTTCCTGCGCATCGAGCAGGGCTCGGGCGAGGTCGACATGGGCTCCTCGGAGGACACCGTCGACCAGACGACGCCCGTCGCCGACGACTGGGCGATCATCGTGCCCGCCGGCACCTGGCACAACGTCCGCAACACCGGCGACGTCGCCCTCAAGCTGTACTCGATCTACGCGCCACCCGAGCACCCGGACGGCACCGTCCACCGCACCAAGGCCGAGGCCGACGCCGACGAGCACGACCACCACCACTCCGCGACCGAGCACCCGCGGGTGATCCACGAGGGATGACCCGCGAGGGGGGACGGCAGCGGATGCCGTGGCACGGCATCCGCTGCCCACTCACCGGCGACGCCGGGCGTGGCGTGGCCTCAGGTCATCGTCATTCGGGTTGGCCGGGCTGGACGGGGCCGACCCGGAACGGCCGCATCATCTCGTTGTCCTCGTGCTCGACGATGTGGCAGTGCCAGACGTACTGTCCCGCCGTCTCGAAGGTCGCCCGCACTCGCGTGACCTGCTCCGGGTACGCGATCACGGTGTCCTTGCGACCGGTCTCCCCGGGCAGGGCCGCGGCGCGCGGGCTGTCGGGGTCGAGGTCGACGAAGCCGTCGACCGCCGTGATCGGCTGCCGGTCGACCACCTCGAAGGCCACCTCGTGGATGTGCACGGGGTGCGCGTCCCCCGTGAGGTTGTGGAGCTCCCAGACCTCGGTGTCGCCGGGTGCGGGGTTCTCGCTGACCGGATCCATCCACATGAGGTGGGTGGTGCCCACCGGCCCGCCCGTCGGGTCGCCGTCCACGGTGCCCAGCAGTGCCGCGGTCGGGCCGCCCTCGCCGATGTCGTGCTCGTGCTCGATGAGGGCCAGGCGCCGCACCCGGGTCTCCGCAGGCAGGGGCGTGACCGCGGGCAGGAGGAGGAACTCGGCGGGCGTGCTCGGGTCGGGCGCGGTGGCCGCAGAGACCCGGAACTGCATGACCTGGCCCGTGGTGTGCGGGTCAGGGAGCGGGAAGTCGACCCCGGGTTCCCCGCCACCGAAGGGCTCGTCGGGGCCGAGGTTGTTCAGCACGTGGTTGCCGGGCGGTACCTGTGTGAAGTCGACGATGACGTCGGCGCGCTCCGCCGGCCCGAGGAGGAGCCGGCCCTCGTCGCCCGCCATCACGTCGTGGGGGGCGGCGAGCAGGCCGCCGTCGTTGCCGATCTGGTGGACCAGCACGCCGGGGATCGACGAGAAGTCGAGGATCAGGAAGCGCGAGTTGCACCCGTTGAGCAGGCGCAGCCGGTAGCGCCGCTGCTCCACGGGGTGGAAGGGCCACACCCGGCCGTTGACCATCAGGGTGTTGCCGAAGAACTCGGGGTTCCACACGGGTGCGACCGCGCTCTCGGGCACGAACGGGCCGGTGAAGCCGTCGAAGAACGCCCGCGTGTCGGGGTAGAAGAGGGTGCCGTCGGCGTTGAACGAGCGGTCCTGGATCGCGAGGGGGATCTCGCCGTACGCCTTGGGGTGGCGGTCCCCTTCTCGGGGGGTTGGTCCCGGGAGGGCGGCGGCGCCGCCGGTTCGCGAGTCCACGACGGCCGAGTCGCCGTCCGGGCCGCCGCGCACGATGAAGAACCCGGCCGGTCCGGCATACACGTTGAGCCGGGTCATCCCCAGGGTGTGGTCGTGGTACCACATGGTCGAGGCGCGGTTGTGGTTCGGGTAGTGGGAGACGGAGTACCCGGGACCCCAGGGCGTGCCGTAGGCCTGCTCGGACTTGTCGGCGAAGAACGGGTACCACCGACCGTGACGTGCCAGCCCGTCGGGGAGGTCCTCGGCGTCCGGGAGGAACCAGGCCTCGGTGTAGCCGTCGCTCTCGTCGCCGACGTGCATCGCACCGTGGACGTGGGTGACGAAGGGCACCGGACCCCGGTAGACGGTGTACTGGGTCGTCGGGTCGGTGAAGGACCCGGGTGCGACGTACGTCAGGCCGTCGAAGGAGGGCCGGTTGTCCGTGGCCGGGACACCGTCCTCGCCGGGGCGCTGCTCCGGGTTGGCCCAGTGCAGGGTGGGGTCGACGGCGAGCAGGTGCGGCAGGGCGTGGCCCTCGCCGTCGACGAGCTCGTTGGACCAGCGGATGCGAACGGGCCGGGTCTGGTCGACCTCGATCGTCAGCGAGGGCGCGTGGAAGCGGCTGGTGTCGCGGTCGACGGCGGGGCCGAATCCCCAGACGGTCGTCGGGGGGAGCCCGGCGGGGAGGATCGGCTGGGTGAACTGGCGCACCGCGACCTCGTAGGTGTCGAGGTTCTTGCCACCGCGGCGGGTCAGCCGCGAGGTCCGGGGCATGACGCCGGGGATCACGAGCGCCGTCTCGAAGCGGGGGATGTCTCTGGCGGCGAGGGTTCCTCCCGGCAGTGACTCGGCGAGCACCTGCCGCTTCCCTGCGGCGTCGACGGCCACGAGGGCCAGCGCCCCCGCACCCGTCATGGCGAAGAAGGTCCGTCGTGTGATCATCGCTGCCACCCCTGCCGTGGTCGTCGTTGACCAGTCCACGGTATCGGCAGCCCAGACCGATGGGCAGGGGGGGCGGGGTGACTCGTGGGTCACACACCGGCAGCGGATGCCGTGTCCCGGCATCCGCTGCCGTCAACCGCTCACGCTCGTCAGGCGAGCGCGGCGAGGATGCCGTTGAACGTCGCCGACGGGCGCATCACCGCTGATGCCTTGGCGGCGTCGGGCCGGTAGTAGCCACCGATGTCTGCAGGCGAACCCTGCACGGCGATGAGCTCGGCGTCGATGGCCTGCGCATTGGCGGTGAGCTGCTCGGAGACCGCGGCGAAGCGGGCGGCGAGCTCGGTGTCCCGGGTCTGCTCGGCGAGCTCCTGCGCCCAGAAGCGGGCGAGCCAGAAGTGGCTGCCGCGGTTGTCGATCTGGCCCACCCTGCGCGCCGGTGACTTGTCCTCGTTGAGCAGGCGCTCGGTGGCGCGGTCGAGGCACTCGCCAAGCACCCCGGCGCGGGCGTTGCCGTTGGTCGCCTCGTGGCGGAAGCTCTCGGCGAGGGCGAGGAACTCGCCGAGGCTGTCCCAGCGCAGGTAGTTCTCGGCCGTCAGCTGCTGCACGTGCTTGGGGGCCGACCCTCCGGCGCCGGTCTCGAACAGGCCGCCGCCGTTCATCAGGGGGACGACCGAGAGCATCTTGGCGCTCGTGCCCAGCTCGAGGATCGGGAAGAGGTCGGTGTTGTAGTCGCGCAGCACGTTGCCGGTGACCGAGATGGTGTCCTCGCCGCGGCGGATGCGCTCGATCGACAGGGCGGTCGCCTCGACCGGGGACATGATGCGGATGTCCAGGCCGGAGGTGTCGTGGTCGGCGAGGTAGGTCTCGACCTTGGCCGTGAGGTTGCGGTCGTGGGCCCGCGTCGGGTCGAGCCAGAAGACGGCGGGGGTGCTGGACGCGCGGGCGCGGGTCACGGCGAGCTTGACCCAGTCGCGGATCGGGGCGTCCTTGGTCTGGCAGGCGCGCCAGATGTCGCCGGGCGCCACCTCGTGGGACATCCGCACCGTGCCGGCGCTGTCGACGACCTCGACGCGACCGGCATCCGAGATCTCGAAGGTCTTGTCGTGGCTGCCGTACTCCTCGGCCTTCTGGGCCATGAGGCCGACGTTCGGCACCGAGCCCATCGTCGTCGGGTCGAAGGCGCCGTGGACGCGGCAGTCGTCGATGACCGTCTGGTAGACGCCGGCGTACGAGCTGTCGGGGATCACCGCGAGGGTGTCGTGCTCCTGGCCGTCGGGCCCCCACATGTGGCCGGAGGTGCGGATCATGGCGGGCATCGACGCGTCGACGATGACGTCGCTCGGCACGTGCAGGTTGGTGATGCCCTTGTCGGAGTTGACCATGGCCAGGCGCGGGCCGTCGGCCAGGCCCCGGTCGATGGCGGCCCTGATCTCCGCGCCGTTGGGCAGAGCCGCCAACCCGTCGAGGATGCCGCCGAGACCGTTGTTGGGAGACAGGCCGGCCGCGTCGAGGTCGGCGCCGTAGCGCTCGAAGACCTCGGGAAGGAACGCGCGCACGACGTGGCCGAAGATGATCGGGTCGCTGACCTTCATCATCGTGGCCTTGAGGTGCACCGAGAAGAGCACGTCCTCGGCCTTGGCACGGGCGATCTGTTCGCGCAGGAAGGCACCGAGGGATGCTGCGCGCATCACCGTCGCGTCGACGACCTCGCCCTCGAGGACCCCGAGGGCGTCCTTGAGCACGGTCGTCGTGCCGTCGGTGGCCACGTGGCGGATGGTGAGCCGGTCGTCCCCGGCGAGGACGACGGACTGCTCGTTGGAGCGGAAGTCGTCAGCGCCCATGGTGGCCACGTTGGTCCTGCTGTCGGTGCTCCAGGCACCCATCGAGTGCGGGTGGCTTCGCGCGTAGTTCTTCACGGCAGCGGGGGCACGGCGATCGGAGTTCCCCTCGCGCAGGACCGGGTTGACGGCGCTGCCCTTGACCTTGCCGTAGCGGACGCGGATGTCGCGCTCCTCGTCGGTCTGCGGGTCGTCCGGGTAGTCGGGCAGGGCGAAGCCCTGGGACTGCAGCTCGGTGATCGCGGCCTTGAGCTGCGGCATCGACGCCGAGACGTTCGGCAGCTTGATGA
>DATIAB010000078.1:0-12921 GCA_035458265.1 Ornithinibacter sp.
TGGCCGGCGGCGGCGAAACGCTCACCGAGGTCGATCAGCGCCGGGAGCGCCGGCGCCAGGTGGGCGACCGCCCGGCGCAGGAGGGCAGGCGACGGCTGACGGGTGGGCACGAGCACCAAGGGTATGCCGCGGGGCCGCTGCCAGCGCGGGGTCCCCCGCCGGTCGTGCCGCCACTGACTACAGTGACCAGATGAGCCACGCCGCCGCCGACCCGCCCGGGGTGCCCCCCCGTCGGCTGCCGGCGGTCGAGGAGCGCAGTGCGGGCGGCGTGGTCGTCGACGTCCACGAGGGCGAGGCGCGCATCGCCGTCATCGCCCGCCGCAACCGGGCCGGTCGCGTCGAGTGGTGCCTGCCCAAGGGGCACATCGAGGGTGAGGAGACGCTGCCCCAGACCGCAGCGCGCGAGGTGGCCGAGGAGACCGGCATCATCGGCAACGTCCTCATCGAGCTCGGCACCATCGACTACTGGTTCGCCGCCGGCGAGCGCCGAATCCACAAGTACGTCCACCACTACCTCCTCGAGGCGATCGGCGGTGACCTCACGATCGAGAACGACCCCGACCATGAGGCGATCGACGTCGCCTGGCTCCCCCTGCGGGACGCACACCGCCACCTGACCTTTCCCAACGAGCGGCGGATCGCCCGCGTGGCGTGGCAGCGTCTCTCCGGCGACGCCTGACCGCCGTCGAGCCCAGCCCAGTCCACCCGCGTCCACCTGCGTCGACCCGCCCCGGAGACCCTTCACCCATGACCACCGAGCCGCCCCCGCCCGCGGACGAGCCCGACGGCTCGGAACCCGGCCCGACGGCGCCGCGGCAGAGCCTCGGGCGGGCGGGGGCGATCATGGCGTCCGGGTCGATGGTCAGCCGGGCCGTCGGGCTCGTGCGGGCAGCCCTCCTCACGGGCGTCATCGGCACGACCGGGTACGCCGCCGACGCGTTCACCATCGCCAACACGCTGCCCAACCAGTTCTACCTGCTCATCGCGGGCGGCACGCTGAACGCGATCCTCGTGCCCCAGATCGTGCGTGCCAAGCTGCGACCCGACGGTGACGAGTTCGTCAACCGCATCATCACGCTCTCCCTGACGGTCCTCGCGGTGGCGACCGTGGCGCTCACCATCGCCGCACCCCTGCTCGTGCGCGTCTACTCCAGGTTCGACGACCCGGCGGCGCTGCGGCTCACGACCATCTTCGCCGTCATCTGCCTGCCGCAGATCTTCTTCTACGGGCTGTTCACCATCCTGGGTCAGGTCCTCAACGCCAACGGTCGCTTCGCGGGTTACATGTGGGCCCCCGCCCTGGCCAACATCGTCGCGGTCATCGGCCTCGTGTGGTTCCAGCAGGCCGGGCTCCCGTCGGGCGCGGCACCGGCGGACTGGACCCCTCAGATGATCGCCATCCTCGCAGGGTCGGCCACGCTCTCGATCATCATCCAGGCCCTCGCCCTCATCATCCCGCTGCGACGCATCGGCTTCCGGTACCGCCCGGTCTGGGGCCTGCGCGGCCACGGGCTCGGTGAGGTCAGCCACGTGGCGAAGTGGACCTTCGGGTCGATCGTCGTCAGCCAGCTCGGCTACGTCGTCACGTCGCGGGTTCTCACCGGGACCACGTCGCGCGGTGCCGCCATCGGTGAGAGCGTCGCCGGGCTCACGGCCTACTCGCAGGCCTTCCTCATCGTCATGCTCCCGCACGGGTTGGTCACCGTCTCCCTGGTCACGGCCCTGTACACCAGCCTGTCGGAGGCGGCGAGCCGGAGCGACGCACGTCAGGTGCGGCGCTACCACGACCAGGGCATGCGGCTGCCTGCGGTCATCATCGTGCCGGGAATCGCCTTCATGGCAGTGCTGGCCCCCTACATCGCCGGCACCTTCTTCTTCAACAACTCCCTCGAGGAGACCAGGGCCATCGCGGTGGTCCTGGCCGTCCTCGCGTGGATGGTCATCCCGATGAGCTGGACCTACCTGAACGACCGCGTCTTCTACGCGCACGAGATGACCTGGATGTCCTTCCGGCTCCAGTGCGTGACGACGGGTGTCGCCACCGTCGGCGCCGTGGTCGCGCTGCAGCTCGACCCCGCTGCGACCGCGATGGCGCTGGGCGCGGGCCAGGTGCTCGCGTTCTTCGTCGCGGCGGCAGTGGGCTTCTGGGTGCTTCGACGCAAGCTGGGCCCGCTGGGTCTGCGCACGACCGCCCGGGTCTACCTCTCTCTCCTGGTGCCGGCCATCGCCATCGCAGTCGCGCTCCGCGTCGTGATCGGCGAGCTCTTTCCCGATCTGGGTGAGACGCGTGGGGTGGCAGGGCTGATGGCCGGGGGCCTCGTGCTGGCGGCAGCCGGCGCCGTGCAGCTGGGCGTCACGTGGGGCGTGGCCAGCCTCCTCGGCGTGCGCGAGATCTCGACGGCGCTCCAGCCCGTCACGCGGCGGCTCCGACGTCGCTGACCAGTGCGTGCCTAGGATGGAGGAGGTCATCCGTCGGCCGAGCCGGCGGGGGCGCGAGGTGCGCTGACGTCACGAACGAGAGGAGCAGCGGTGAGGGGTGTTGGACCCGGCACCGTCCTGGGCGGGCGCTACACCGTCCACCAGCGGCTGGAGGAGCGCCACGACACCGAGCGGTGGTCGGCGGACGACACCACGCTCGGCCGGCGCGTGTCCGTGCTCTGCATCGCCACCGACGACCACCGCACCCCTGCCCTGCTCGATGCCGCGCGACGTGCCGGATCGCTCACCCACCCCGTGTTCGTGCGGATCCTCGACGTCGGTCACGACGACGAGGTCGCCTACGTCGTCGAGGAGGAGCTCGACGAGGCCCGCGACCTGGGCCACCTCGTCAGCGAGGGCGGCGTCCCCGGAGACGAGGTGCGCCGGATCACCGGCGAGGTCGCGGCCGCCCTGGAGTCAGCCCGGCACCGCGGCATGCACCACCTCGACCTCAGGCCCGAAGACGTCGTGCGCACCCCCGAGGGCGACATCCGGCTGCGTGGTCTGGAAACTGCCGCCGTCCGGATCGGTGAGGACGGCACCGAGGCCGAGGATGCCGGTCGCCGCGACGCCATCGGGGTCGTCGCCCTCGCGTATGCCGGGCTGACCGGCCTGTGGCCGCTCGCAACCGGGGGCTCCGGCCTGGGTCCGGCGCCGCGCGTGCCCGGGGGGGTCGCCGCACCGTCCGAGATCGCCGCCGGGGTGCCTCGCGATCTCGACGCCCTGTGCCGCCTCACCCTCAATGACGACCAGGGCCCCACCAACCCCGGCGACTTCGCCCGCCAGGTGGCTCCGTGGCCCTCACGCCAGGTCATCGGTCGGCCGGTCACCCGCTCGGTCGCGGCGCAGGCGCCCGCGCCGCCGGAGGCCGGGCCTGAGGCCGGGCCGGCTGAGCCCGAGGCCGGGCCGGGTGGGGCTTCGGCCACGGCGACCGTCGCCCTGCCCGTCACGACTGCGCTCGCTGCGGCGGGCGGTGCGCGGACCCTCGCCGAGCCCGCAGCCGCCACTGCCGCATCGGATGCCAGGGCCTCCTCCGATGCCGCCTGGGCGTCCCTGACCGACCTCCACGAGGACCAGGTCGGGACGACACGGGGCCACGCGGACCACCTGAACGTGACGAGCGAGGTCGCCCAGCGTGACACAGCCGGCTCCACGATCACGGACGACCCGTATGGCGACGAGCTGGACGACGAGGCCGTCGGAGCGGATGTGAGCCGCCGCCCGACCTCCGCCGCCGCCGGAGCTGCCGTGGCTGGCGCCGGGGCCGCCATGGCCGGGGCCATCGGCACCGTCGGCGGCAGGGTCGGGGGCATGGCGCGACGGGCCGTCGACAAGGTCTCCGAACTGAGCCCCGACACCGCACCGCGCACCAGCTCGGACGGGCTGGAGGCCCCGGCCCCGCTCGTCCCGGCGGAGCCGCTGTCCAAGGACGAGTCCAAGCTGGCCCTGGGCATCGTCGCCGGGTTCCTCATCCTGGCGCTCGTCATCGGCGTCTGGGGCGTCTCGCGCATCGGGTCCAGCACCCGGGACTTCTTCGGCGACGACATCGCCGCCCCGGTGCCGAGCGCCTCCACTGCCACTCCGAGCCCGTCGGTGAGCGGGTCGACGCCCGCAGAGAGCGGTGGCCCCCCCGAGCCGCTGGCCATCCTCAAGGTCGAGGCCTACGACCCCGAGGGCGACGGGGAGGAGAACAACAAGCTCACGCCCAAGGTCTACGACGGTGACGTCACCACGGGGTGGTTCTCCGAGAACTACCGCAGCGAGCAGTTCGGTGGGCTGAAGGAGGGCCTGGGCGTCATCGTCGACCTGGGGCCGAACAAGAAGCCCCAGACCGTCGAGCTCGTCATTCCCGTCGCGACCTCCGTCGAGGTGTACGTCGGGCCCGACAACCGGCGTGAGGGTGCGACGAAGATCGGCGAGAAGGCCGAGGCGCAGGGCACCGTGAAGTTCGACGTCCCCGCGGACGTCAGCGGGCAGTACATCGTCGTGTGGTTCACCGGCCTCACCAGCGACGACGACGGCAAGCGCCGTGCCTGGCTCAACGAGGTCGTCGTCACCGGCTGAGGCCGGACGAGCCGACATGCCTGCCGACCTGACCCCTCGCGGTGACGAGAACGCCGACACCGACCGCGGGGATGTCGCCGAGCTCAGTGACCGCGAGCTGATGGCACGGCACGTCCGCGGTGACGGCGGTCTCGCCTTCGGAGAGCTCTTCCGTCGCCATCGCGACCGGATGTACGCCGTGGCGCTGCGCACCACCGCCAACCGCGAGCTCGCTGCGGATGCCGTGCAGGAGGCCTTCATCTCGGCGTTCCGCCGGGCCGACGCCTACCGCGGCGAGGCTGCGGTCACCACGTGGCTGCACCGCATCGTCGTCAACGCGTGCCTGGACCGGCTGCGCCGTGAGCGGGTCTCGGTTCGCCGCGCCGGTGACCTCGGCGAGCTCGACCTGCCCGATCCCCGCGACCACCGCTCGGCAGCCGAGTCCCGGCTCGACGTGCACGCCGCCCTCGCGCGCCTGCCGGAGGGGCAGCGACTGGCCCTGGTCCTCGTCGACATGCAGGGGCTCTCGGTCGCCGAGGCCGCGCTCGCCCTCGGGGTGGCGGAGGGCACGGTGAAGTCCCGGTGCTTCCGCGGCCGCGAGGCCCTCGCGGAACTCCTCGGTGGTGGAGATGGTGCACGGTTCACGAAGTTCGGTTCGGAGACGGAACCGCAGGGGGCCCCATGACGTCCCACCCCCGGCTCGACCCCTGCGTCCGCCACGCCCGCATCCGCTCCGCCACCCAGCAGGGACCCACCCGGAGGACCTCGTGACCCACCCCCACGATGACCCCACCCCCGTCGAGCACGACCCCACGGGGATGCGCGACCTCCTGGCCTCACTGCCCGACCCCGGTCCGATGCCCGATGACCTCGTCGCCCGCATCACCGCAGCCCTGGCCCAGGAGTCACGATCCGCCACCCTGGGGCCTGCTTCGGATGCCGGGACCGTCGTCCCCCTGCGCCCCCGCCGTGCTGGGCTTCGCCACCTCGGGGTCGCCGCTGCCGTCGTCACCGCCATCGGGCTCGGAGGCGTGGCACTCACCTCCTGGCCGGGCAGCCTCACGGCCCAGGTCAACGCCTTCGACGGCTCGGGCGACGATTCCGGCACCGTGGCAGGAGCCGCGGAGTCGCAGGTGGAGCAGGACTCGGCGGTCAAGGGCGGCGCCGACCTCGGTGCGCCGGTGCTCCCGGAGACGGACTACTCCGGGGTCGTCGTCATCATGTCCGGGATGAACCACGGCTCGGCCACCCTGGCGAGGTCGGTGTCCACCCTGCAGAGCTCCCTACCAGTCCCGGTCGCCCCGCTCACCGCGGAGTCCCCGGGGATCGGTCCGATCGCCACCCCGATCGGGGCCCGCTCGTGTGCCGACGCCCTCGGGGTCTCCTCCGCGGCCGGCATCCTCGTGGACGTCAGCGAGGTCGACGGGTCACCGGCAGCCGTGCTCGTCGTGGAGGACGCAGGGAAGCGAACGGCATACGCGGTGGGTCGCTCCTGCACCACCGGCGCACCCGCCCTCATCGCCGGGCCCGTCTCGCTCCCCTGACCCGCGGGGCGCGTCGGTGACGGGAACACCACGGGCCTAGGATCGGTTCACCATCAGGCACCGCATCTTGCGGTTGTCGACCGCCACCACCACAAGGGGATGTGTCCTGTGACCTCGGACGTCCGTAACGTCATCATCATCGGCTCCGGCCCCGCAGGGTGGACGGCCGCCGTCTACGCCGCCCGGGCCAACCTCCAGCCGCTGATGTTCGAGGGGTCGGTCACCGCCGGCGGTGCCCTGATGAACACCACCGAGGTCGAGAACTTCCCCGGGTTCCGTGACGGCATCATGGGCCCGGACCTCATGGAGAACATGCGGGCCCAGGCGGAGCGCTTCGGCACCGAGATCATCACCGATGACGTCGAGTCGGTGCGACTGGAGGACGACATCAAGGTCGTCACCGACGCCGAGGGCAACGAGTACCGGGCTCGCTCGGTCATCCTCGCGATGGGTTCGGCCTACCGCGAGCTCGGGCTGCCCGACGAGAAGCGCCTGTCCGGGCGCGGGGTCTCCTGGTGCGCCACCTGCGACGGGTTCTTCTTCCGTGACCAGGACATCGCGGTCGTGGGCGGCGGGGACTCCGCCGTCGAGGAGGCGACCTTCCTCACCAAGTTCGCCCGCTCGGTCACCATCGTGCACCGCCGCGACGAGCTGCGAGCCTCCAAGATCATGGCGGACCGCGCGCAGGCCAACGAGAAGATCTCCTTCGCCTGGAACAGTGCCGTCGAGGCCATCCACGGCGATGACAAGCTGACGGGAATCACGCTGCGCGACACCGTGACCGGTGAGACGCGCAACCTGCCGGTGACCGGCCTTTTCGTCGCGATCGGGCACGACCCACGCAACGAGCTCGTCAAGGGTGTCGTCGAGCTCGACGCCGCCGGCTATGTCCTGGTCGAGGGCCGCAGCACCCTCACGAACGTCCCGGGCGTCTTCGCCTGTGGCGACCTCGTCGACCACACGTACCGCCAGGCCATCACGGCCGCGGGCTCCGGCTGTGCCGCGGCCCTTGATGCCGAACGGTTCCTCGCCCACTGACGACCACGTCGGTCCGTGTCGGAGGCATCCGGCAGGATCGACACCTCCCCACTCCAGCCCAGCCCAATCCAGCCCAGCCCAGCCCAGCCCAGCCCAGCCGAAAGGATCCCCCCATGGGAGCCGTCTCCAGCACCTCCGACGCAGCCTTCGAGGCCGACGTCATCAAGCAGGACCGTCCGGTCCTCGTCGACTTCTGGGCGCCCTGGTGTGGCCCGTGCCGCGCCGTCGCCCCGATCCTCGACGAGATCGCCCGGGACCACGATGGAGTCTCCATCGTCAAGCTCAACACCGACGAGAACCCGGTCATCACCGGTCAGCTCGGCATCACGAGCATCCCGACGATGCACGTGTACGTGAACGGCGAGATCGTCAAGACGATCATCGGCGCGCTGCCCAAGCCCAAGCTCCTCCGTGAGCTGGAGCCGTTCCTCAGCTGACTTCACGCTGACGCCTAAAGGCGCGGATACCGTTGGTACACAACGGCATCCGCGCCTTCTTGGTGTGACGGGAGGCAGTTCACCCGACACGTCCTCGACTCGACGGTGGGCTGTCGGGCGACCTGGGGTCTGTCACATGGCCCGACGAACGATCGGGCCGGGGTCAGTGCTGGGGGTCGCGCAGGTGCATGGCGTCCAGGATCCGGTTGAGGTCGTCAACCGAGGCGAACTCCACCGTGAGGCGCCCCTTGCGCTGCCCGAGGGCGATCCGCACCCGCGTCTCGAGTCGGTCCGAGAGGGCTGCCGCGAGCTCGTCGAGCTGCGGCCGGCGACCGCCTGCCCGAGGGGCGCGTCGCGTTGCCGGAGGGGTGTCGTCGTCACCGAGGGTGACGAGCTCTTCCACGGTGCGGACCGAGAAGCCCTCGGCCACGATGCGCTGTGCCATCCGCTCCATGGCGGCGGCGTCCGCCATCCCGAGCAGGGCCCGGGCGTGGCCCGCGCTCAGCACCCCCGCTGCCACCCGCCGTTGGACGAGCGGCGGCAGCTTCAGCAGGCGCAGGGTGTTGGAGATCTGGGGCCTGGACCGCCCGATGCGCCGGGCGAGCTCCTCCTGGGTGCACCCGAAGTCGTCGAGCAGCTGCTGGTACGCCGCGGCTTCCTCGAGCGCGTTGAGCTGGCTGCGGTGCAGGTTCTCGAGCAGGGCGTCCCGCAGGAGGTCGTCCTCCTCGGTCACCTTGATGATGGCCGGGACGACATCCTTGCCGGCTGCCCGCGAGGCCCGCCACCGGCGCTCGCCCATGATGAGCTCGTACCGGACGTCTCCGTCGATCGCCTCCGGCGGGACCCGCCGGACGACGACAGGCTGGAGCACCCCGATCTCCCGGATGGAGTGCACCAGCTCGGCGAGCTCGTCCTCGTCGAAGACCGTTCGCGGCTGCCGGGGGTTCGGCCTGATCTGGTCGAGCGGGATCTCGGCGAACTCGGCGCCGGGGACCGGCCGCAGCCCCGAATCGGTGCTGACCGGGCCCTCGGGGGCACTGGTCCCGTTCTCGGCCGTCGACGGGGCGGGAGCGGACTCCCCCGCGAAGGCGTCACCGGGCCCACTGCCGTTCGCGTGGTCGACGGGCACGGCGACGTCCTGGTCGCGGAAGAAGACATCCACCGGCCGGTCCGTGGAGGAAGGACCGGACGGGATCAGGGCCCCGAGCCCACGCCCCAGGGCGCGACGCTTCTCACTCATGCAGACTCCTCGGTGTTCGTGGTGCGGGCGCCACGCTCGGCGAGCTCGATGGCCGCCTCGAGGTAGGACAGGGCGCCGCTGCTGTTCGGGTCGTACGTCATGACGGTCTGGCCGTGGCTGGGCGCCTCCGAGATGCGCACCGAGCGGGGTACGACGGCCCGCAGGGTCTGCTCCGGGAAGTGCTCGCGCACCTCGTCGGCAACCTGCGCGGCCAGGCGGGTGCGCCCGTCGTACATGGTGAGCAGGATGGTGGAGACGTGCAGCTGGGGGTTCAGGTGGCTGCGGATGAGCTCGATGTTCTTCAGCAGCTGGGAGAGCCCTTCGAGGGCGTAGTACTCGCACTGGATCGGGATGAACACCTCGCTCGCTGCGACGAAGGCGTTGACCGTGAGCAGTCCCAGGCTCGGCGGGCAGTCGATGAGCACGTAGTCGACCGGCGCGCCCGCGGCCGCACACTCGGTCACGTAGGCGCTCACTGCTCGCTGGAGCCTGGTCTCGCGGGCCACGAGGGACACGAGCTCGATCTCGGCGCCGGCGAGGTCGATGGTCGCGGGGGCGGCCATCAGCCCTGGCAGGTCGGGGCACTCCTGCACGACCTCAGAGATCGCGCGACCGTCGACGAGCACGTCGTAGACGCTGGGAACCTCCGCGTGGTGCGGGATACCCAGAGCCGTGCTCGCGTTCCCCTGGGGGTCGAGGTCGATCACGAGAACCGAGCTCCCGGCCTGCGCCAGGGCGGCTGCGATGTTGACCGTGGTCGTCGTCTTGCCGACGCCGCCCTTCTGGTTGGCCACGGTGAGCACCCGGGTGTGCATGGGGCGTGGGACGGCGCGACCACTCAGGGTGATGCGCTTGCGTGCGTCGTCGGCGACGGCAGTCGCGAGCGGCGTCTGTTCGTCCGCGTCAGGAAGAACCGCGATGATCTGCTCTCGCTCCATGGCCTCATGTGGCTCCTGGACGGCGGGAGCACGTCCCGCTCTGGCCTCTTCGGGCGCGGCCATGCGGGGTACGGCCATGACGGGTACGGCGACACAGGGTTCCAGAGCCGAAGGGCCAGGCTCACCGGACTCCGCCTCCCCTGCCGTAAAGGCGTGGGGCTGCTCTGCCGGACTCAGGTCGTGGATCGGCGACTCGTCGCCGGCTTCCGGCATCCCAACCGAGTCCCGGTCGGGCGTTTCACGTGAAACGGTGTCTGGCCAAGGCCAGCCGAGGGGTGTTGTGGGCGACCCGACGAGCGTGGGGAAGCCGAGTCCGGCCGCTGCAGTCCGGTGTTCCGGGCTGTCGATCCGTGTGCTCAACGCGAGAACCTTCGTCGGTGGGAGTGTGGGGACGACGCCATCCAACCCCACGCTTCATCAACACGCCAAAGCGGACGGCGCCCAGCACGCTGTGCGTGTCATGTTTCACGTGAAACATGCCACACAGCGCCGGCATTCTGCGTGACATACAGTGCCCGCATTCACCGCGACCTCTCCGAGTCGCGGTTGGGTACGGACCCTCGTTGGACCACCTACCTCGAATGAGGCGTGTCGACGGTCCTGGTGATCGCCTCCACTCAGCTCCACTCCGTGGGCAGCGGCTGACCCACTGGTCACGGTTGCTCATCCGGCTGGGGTTTCGGAGGTGAGATGCCGTCGCCCGTGCCTGCCAGTGTGAAGAGCCCACTCAGAGGTTTCACGTGAAACATCTCCGCGGCAATCGGCAGGCCGTGGCCGGGTGGGTGCTAGGTGTACTGACTCGACAGGTTGGTCAAGCGGGTGACGGAGGGCTGGGCGTCGTCTTTCGCACGCGTGCGTCTCGAACCTGGGGCTACGACTGCACGTCCAATGACGCAGATCCCTCCGCCCGGGTCGAGGTGCAGACGCACGGAACCACGAGCGATATCACCTCCACCCCGCGGAACCCAGCCGGGTCGAGGTGCAGACGCACGGAACCACGAGCGATATCACCTCCACCCCGCGGAACCAGTCTCACGACCGCAGACCCTCCGCCGAGGGCCGTGTCCGAGCTGGCAGAGCTACGTCCTGGGCTTGCCGGGCTTGGCCCGACGAGCAGGCCTGGTGCGCGTCGGCCTGGGCTCGAACCGCAGGTCGACGGTGAGCACCGGCTCCTGCAGAAGCGCCGAGGTGTGTTCGGTGACGAGCGCTTCCTTGAGGCCGAGCCGCTCGAGCGCTCGGCGGTCCTCCGCCAGCTCTGCGGCCGCTGATCGGCCCTTCATCGCCACGAGCAGGCCCCCCGGATCGAGCAACGGCACGCACCAGCGCGCCAGCTTGTCCAGGCGGGCCACCGCTCGCGCGGTCACATACGGGGCGGACAGCGACCCCGCGAACTCCTCCGCTCGGCCGCGGTGCACCGTGACCGA
The DNA here is from genome assembly GCA_035458265.1 of Ornithinibacter sp. Taxonomy (GTDB): domain Bacteria; phylum Actinomycetota; class Actinomycetes; order Actinomycetales; family Dermatophilaceae; genus Fodinibacter. Next base: position 11,143 of record DATIAB010000078.1, read on the forward strand.
CTCCAGCCCCAGATCGGCGATGACCCCGTCGAGCCACTGGGTGCGGCGCAACATCGGCTCGACGAGGTGGACCTCGAGGTCGGGCCGCACGATGGCGAGCACGAGCCCAGGAAGTCCCGCGCCCGACCCGACGTCGACGAGCCGGGCCCCTGGCGCGAAGGCGTCGGCAATGACCGCGCAGTTGAGGATGTGCCGCTCCCACAGGCGTGGGACCTCGCGGGGACCGATCAGCCCGTGGCTGACCCCGGTGTCGGCGAGGATCTCGGCGAACCTGGTCGCCAGCGGCATCCGGTCCCCAAACACGCCAGCCGCACCCTCGGGTGCGGCTGGCGGCGACATAGGAACAGCCTGGTCCTGACCGTCATGTTTCACGTGAAACGTCGATTCACGCGGGCAGGATCACGACGTACCGACGTGGCTCAGCGCCCTCTGACTCGGACACCAGCCCGGCGGCCAGGACCTCGTCGTGCACGACCTTGCGCTCGAAGGCCGTCATCGGCGTGAGTGGCTTGCGCTCACCGGTGGTGCGAACCTCGTCGATGGCCTCCTTGGCCACGGTCACCAGGGTGGCGCGACGTTCGGCCCGGTGCCCACCGACGTCCAGCATGAGCCGGCTGCGCTCGCCCGTTGCCGACTGCACTGCGAGGCGGGTCAGCTCCTGCAGGGCGTCGAGCACCTGTCCGTTCGGGCCAACGAGGCGGCGGGGAACCCGGCCGTCCTCGGAGTCGACGATGGAGACTGCGGCCCGATCGCCGTCGATGTCGACCTCGAGGTCACCGTCGAGGTCGCAGATGTCGAGGAGGGTCTCGAGGAAGTCGGCCGCGACCTCGCCCTCGCGCTCGAGCTGGCCGTGCCGGCTCGTGGGCGTGCCCTCGACCGCCGGCGCAGTCACGACAGCGTCGTCAGCGGTGACGTCCTCGTCGGCCTCGCCGGTTGTTCCCTCAGCTGCGTCATCTGCCTCGCTCGTGGGCTCACCGTCCTCATCGGTCGGCTCGACCAGCTCGTCCGTCGACTCGACCGTGGTCGGTTCGTCGTGCTCGGAGTCGGCGCTCACCGGGTCCTGCGTCACGTTCTCGCTCATGGGTCTCTCCTGTGGTCAGGGGTAATCAGGTGGTGGAAGGCTTGGCGGAGCCGCTCGGCGGCGTGTCGGACGGCTTGCCCCCCGCGGAAGGCTTGCCGCCCGCTGGAGGCTTGCCGCCCGCCGACGGTTTGCCGCCAGCCGCAGGCCGACCCCCGGCCTGCGGCTTCGTGCCCGCGGCAGGCTTGGCCTTCTTGCGCTTCTTGCCCGTGGGCTGCTGGCGCTGACCGGACTTCTTGGCAGCGTCATCGGCTGCCGAGTCGACGTCGTCGGCCACGGGATCGGCGACCACGACCCCGGGAATCGGCTTGCCCTTCTTGGCCAACCGTGCGTGGTACGACGCCTCCGCGGCCGACCCCGGAGCCGGCATCCGGCGGATGACGTAGAACTGCTGGCACATCGACCACACGTTGGTCGTGAACCAGTAGATGAGCACGCCGATCGGGAAGTTGACACCAGAGACGGCGAACACGATGGGCAGGATGTAGAGGAGCAGCTTCTGCTGCTTGGCGAAGGGGTTGTCCAGGGCCGAGGCCGGCATGTTCTTCGTCATCAGCTGACGCTGGGTGAGGAAGGTCGTCGCCGACATCAGCACGATGAGGACGGCCGTCACGATCTTGACGTTGAGCGAGTCCGACCCGAGGAAGGTGTCCGAGAGCGAGGCCCCGAAGATCGACGCCTGCTCGAACTCGGCCGCGACC